>NZ_JBVKBA010000025.1:0-103441 GCF_055639175.1 Streptomyces sp. NPDC107546
GCTACGAGAAACGGGCCTACATCTACCTCGGCACCGTCACCCTCGCAGCACTCATCATCTGGCTCCGCTCATGATCCGAGAAACAGCGCCTAGGTGATCGCCGACGACGCCGAGGTTCGACGGCTTCAATTCGCCTACGCCGCCACCTACGGCACCTTCGCCGACTTCCTCGACCTCGTCGTCCCGGCGCAGCCGCGGCAGGATCCCGGCTCCGTCCGGCGGCGCCACGCTCCGCGAACGCCTCCACGGCGCGGTCGGCAGCCCCCGGGTCAGGGACGACCACCTGGCCGCCCGCCATCGCGAACTCGCCATCCGGGAGCGCGAATCAGCCGGAAGACCCCGGGCTTTCCTAGTTTTCCTATCGAATTACTAGGAAAGTGTTGACGGTGGTCGAAGAGGAGAGTGAGGATGATGAAGCCGACGCGTCACTGCGCACCGCTGTACTCCCACGCCGCCTCGCCGGGCACCGCGTCGTCCTCGATCCCCTGAAGGAAGACGCCATGACCACAGCACTGAGCTGTAGCGACGGTCGCAGTCGCAGTCACATGAAGCGGGTGAGGGCATGACGGTGACGGCGGGTGAGGCGACCGACGCGGGGGCCGGGCAGGTCGACTGGCTGCACATAGCCCGTGAGTTGGCCGACGACCTGGCCACGGACGCCGTCGAGCGCGAACAGGCCGGCAAGGCACCGCTCGACGAGGTGGCGGGGTTGCGTGAATCGGGACTGCTGACACTGCCGGCCCCGGCCGAACTCGGGGGCGGCGGCGGGGACTGGCGCACGGCCTACGCGGTCATCCGGACCGTCGCCGCGGCCGACGGGGCCATCGGCCACCTGCTGGGCAACCACTACTTCCTGTCCTGCAGCGCCCGGTTCTTCGCCGACCGCACCCGTGCCGCCAGCATCGAGGGGGAGTCGACGGCGGGGCAGTGGTTCTGGGGAGGCGGTATCGCCTCACATGAACCACCGCTCATCCTCACCCCCACGTCGGGCGGCTATCTGCTCGACGGCTACCAGAGGTATGCCACCGGAGTCGGGATCGCCGACCGGCTGGTGGTTCGAGCCGCCAAGTACGGCACAGGTGAGCCGTTGGCCGTCCTGGTCGACCCCGCCCGCTCGGGCGTCGTGAGCGGCAGCAGCGGGGACGCCTTCGGCCAGCGGCTGGCGGCCGGTGGCGGCGTGGAGTTCGATTCCGTGCCGGTCGCGGCCGACGATGTGCTCGGCTCCCTCTCGCCGGACGAGGGCGTCCTGTCGCCCTTCGCCTCTCTGGCCGCGCCGACCGCGCGTCTGGTCTCCGTCCAATTCTGTCTGGGCGTGGCAGAGGGCCTGCTGGCCGAGGTTCGCGAGTGCGGAAGGGGCATGAGGTCCCCCTGGCAGCCGTTCTCGCCTCAGCCCTGGCCGGACAGCCCGTCGCACGATCCGTACGCGCTGACCGTGTACGGCGAGCTCACCGTCATCGCACGTGCCGCGTCCGCCCTCGCCGAGCAGGCGGTGGATGCCCTGGTGCGCGGCCTCGTACAGGGCGAGGATCTCGACGACGAGGAGTGCGCGGAGATCGCCGTCCTCGCGAGCGTGGCCGAGTCCGCCGCCTCCCGGGCTGCGCAGGAGATCACCACCCGTGCCCTGGACGTCATCGGCGCCGACGCCGCCTCCGCGCGGCACGGCTTCGACCGCTTCTGGCGCAACGCCCGGACACACACCCTGCGGGAGCCGGTCGCCCACAGACTGCGCGAGGTGGGCGACTACTTCCTCAACGGCGCGCACCCACCCTTCGCCCTTCCAGCCTGACCGGGAGGGCGACCGGTGCGGGGGCCGACACGACAGTGATGGATAATCGCGGCATGCGGATCTCGGCGCGGGCGGACTATGCGGTGCGGGCGGCACTGGAGTTGGCCGCAGCAGGGGGCGAGGCCTCACTCAAGGCCGAGGCGATTGCCGCGGCCCAGGGCATCCCGCACAAATTCCTGGAGGGCATCCTCGGCGACCTGCGCCGGGGCGGTCTTGTGGTCAGCCAGCGCGGCGGCAAGGGCGGCTACCGGCTGGCCCGTCCGGCGGAGTCGATCGCCATCGCCGACGTCATCCGCATGGCGGACGGCCCCCTGGTCTCGGTGCGGGGAGTGCGCCCGCCCGAGCTCTCCTACTGCGGTCCCGCGGAGTCGCTGCTGCCGCTGTGGATCGCCGTACGCGCCAACGTCCGCAAGATACTCGGCGAGGTCACCCTGGCCCACGTGGCCGCGGCCAAACTGCCCGACGAGGTGCTGAGCCTCGCGGAGGACCCCGAGGCCTGGACGAATCCCTGACCGACGTCCGGTGATCGAAACGCGACGAGGCCGTTGGCGATGGACGGGACCGCGGCGAGCGGCTTGGACGCGGTCGGCTCCGGCACCCAGGCGCCGTCGAGGGTGCGGATCGCCTGGGTGCGGGAGATGCTGCTCAGGATGGTCCTTCTTACGGTGGCTGGCGATCCCGCGGCGGGGGCGCCGCTGTAGTGCAGTCGGCGCATTTCTGCCACGAACAGTCCGGATGGGTGACAGCGGCATGGCGAACGGAGTGGTGCGAACCGTAGCCATGGGCGTGAAGCATGACTCAGCCGCCGATGGTGAGGCCGGAGAGCTTGTCGGGGTCGAGGATGAGGTCGATCTCGGCGATGCGCTCGTCGATGACAGTGATGCCGACAACGGCGAGGACGCCGGCGCGGCCGGTGGCGATGATGCCGGCGGCGCCGTTGACCAGCGCCGGCTTGCACAGGGTCGCGAACCGCGGTCCGAACGTGGTGGCGTGCTCGGCGACATCGCGGGCGCCGGTGAGGAGGTTGGGGGTGGGCCAAGCGCGGGGTCCAGTGTCGATGCGGAAGACGACGTCGGGGGCGAGCAGGGTGACCAGGGCTTCGAAGTCACCGGCGCGGGAGGCAGCGAGGAACGCGCCGACGACGCGCCGTTGGGTAGGCAGGTCGGCGTCCGGCACCGTGGTCGTTCCGCGCAGCCGACGGCGGGCTCGGCTGGCGAGCTGGCGCGCGGCGACGGGGGTTCGGTCCACGATCGGGGCGATCTCGTCGAACGGGACGCCGAACATGTCGTGCAGGACGAATGCGAGTCGTTCGGCTGGTTCGAGGCTGTCGAGCACGACGAGAAGCGCGAGGCCGACGGAGTCGGCGAGCAGGCCGGCTTGTTCGGGATCGTGGGTCTCGCCGGTGCTGACGACAGGTTCGGGCAGCCAGGTGCCGACCAGGTCCTCGCGTCGGGCCTGACGGCCACGGAGCATGTCGATGCACACCCGGCCGACCAGGGTCACCAGCCAAGAGCTGATGTTGTTGATGCCGCTGCTCTCCGAGCGGGTGGTGCGGATCCACGCCTCCTGGAGGGCGTCGTCGGCCTCGGTGAGCGAGCCCAGCATCCGGTAGGCCACCGCCTGCAGTCGTGGGCGGTGGGTCTCGAACTGCTCGGCGAACCAAGCCATGTCGTCCATGTCCGTCTGTTCCTGGCTTCCCTGTGGACCTGTCGCGTCGTGGGCAGTTTCGTCCGTCACAGCCGCACGGCCTTGCGGTACCTCGGTTCCCATACCCTGCGGTAGACGACGCGTGCGGGCGCGGGCAGTAGCTTGAGGACCTGGGTCTTCAGCTGCTTGGTGGCGCCGTCCAGCACCCACGGAAGGTACTCCGCTGCGCCCTTGATCCCGCCCTGCTGGTCGCGGATCTCCTTCCCGAAGGCGTCCCAGCCGGCCTTGCCCAGCCGGCGCTCGAGCAGCGGCAGCGCCTGGGACTCCTCGTGGATCATGTGCGCCGACAAGCCCTTGGCCAGGATCGACAGTTCTTGTTCGAGCGCCTTGGTGTTCTGATCGGTGATGGCGGCGTCGATCTGCTCGATGCGTGGGTGGAGTGAGGCATGCTCGGCTTCCATGTCGTCCAGGATGCGCTGCTCGTCGGGATCGGTGACCGTTGACCGCAGTTGCGGCCACAGCGTGGTGTCCTCCGCAGTGTGGTGCGTCTGCAACTGCTTGCTGAACATCTGCCAGGTCGCGACGGCCGCGGGGGAGTGGCCGCGTCCGGCCGCGACGGCGTTCAGCAGCCGGGCCAGGTCGCGGTTGAAGGCGTCGTGCGCGACGTACATCATCGTGAAATCGACCGCGCCGGCCCGGGCGGCGCGACGTTCCCACGCCGCGGTGCTGGTCTCGGCGGCTTCGGGGCCGTGGTTCCTCATCGGTGTCTCCTGTCGATGGTGTCTGTGCCGGTCATGGTCAGTGGCTGCCGAAAGCTTCGCGGCGGATCATCTGCAGCACGGTGGGAGTGCCCTTGGTGGTGTTGACCGTGACGCACTTGCCGATCCACTCCCGGCTGGCGGCCAGGGCCAGCATCGATGCGGCCAGGTCTGCACGGCTGGTGAACACCCGATCGGAGCGGTTCTCGGCCAGCTCATAGTCGCTGGGCTGCTCGGCGTCGAACAAGCCGCCGGGACGCATGACCGTCCAGTCCAGGTCGGACTGGCGCAAGAAGGCCTCCATGCGGCGCATGTCGGCGTACGTCGTCTTGCCGATCGTCCGGGTGACCAGGGGCTGCATCACCCGGTTCAGCACGAACCCGCCGTCGGCGTGCCGAGTCGGCTCGGTACCGGCCGAGCTCACCGCCACCAACCGCTTGACCGCGTGGGACGCCATGGCATCGGCGATGGACGCGATCCCATCGCTGTAGACCGTGATCGGCTTCCGGCTGAATGGCACCCCCAGCGTGGAGAGCACCACCTCACTGCCCTCGACAGCCCGCGCAGTCGCTGCCCGGTCGTGCACGTCCGCACGGACAACCGTCAAGCGCGCGGCCGCAATGGGGAAGCTGTGGGGATTACGCGTCACCGCAACCACCTCGTGGCCGGCCTCGATTGCCTGCTCGGCGAGCAGGCGGCCGGTGTCGCCGTTCGCGCCGAAGATGACGATCCGCATGTCCGGTTCCCCGTCCTGTCCTGGTCCAGCACGGCCGCTCCGTGCCCACTCATACAAGAAGTCGGATCGCACGGCTCGAACGTGACAGCCGACCTCAGCGCAGCGCCGATCACAGGATCAGAACGGGCGGGTCAGCGCCATGGACCTCGAGCAGAAGGGGCGGCGACACATCCGGCGACGACGCAGCCCACAGGTGGCGCGCGAACTGGCCTGCCCACCATCGCCGCCCGCAACACGGCCCCTGTTCGGCATGGCCGGGGGACTACCGCCGATCATCATGAGCGACCTCGCCAGGGCGAGCTGCCGCACGGTAAGGCTCATGACCGGATCATGCCACCTCCGGCTCTGGCGCCAAGCAATCGCCGATACGGGACCATCAGTTGAAGGCACCCTGCTTGCCGGTTTGAACGTTCGCCGGCTTGAGGGCGAGTCGGTCAAGCAGCAACGAACCTTGGCGCTCGATGATCTGACCGCGCTCGAAGCGGACGCCGGCAGCCGCAGCGAGCAATACCCGTTTGCGCAGGAGCCGGAACAGCGCCGGATTGGAACACCGCCCCTTCACCAGTAGGGCACACCGGGGGCCGCTCGTCAGGTGGCAGTCGGCCTTGCCACGGTCGCATGAGGGCTCGCGTCGATCCTGGCGATGGGCGGCCTCAACCTGCGATCGATCGCGTCGCAAAGCGTGGTCGTGCAAAGACCTCCTAGCGCGCGGGGCGCCGGCTTCTCGCAAGCACGGCCTTGGTGTGAGAGGTAGTTTCCGGATTCGTCATCCTGCCCCGCCGCTGGATCGTCGAAGACCCGGGCGGGCGCACCGTGGTCGGACACCGTCGTTGTCGACGGCAACCTGATCACTGGGCAGAACCCGCAGTCCAGTGCGACCACGGCGAAGGAAGTCCTCGCGGCCCTGCAGAGCGCCTGACTGCGGGGGTGGGGAGCGAAATCCCGCAGCCGCCTCCCGCCCTCCCGCCGCGATGATCGCCTCGGCTGTCCGCCGGAGCGCTCCGGGTGGGCAGCGGCGGCTCGAAGGAGGGCGACCTGCCCGATCGGGCTCCGCTACGACACCTTCCGCCGGTGTCAAGCCGAGGGGCACAGGCGGCTGGCGAGGTGCTGTGGCACTGGGAACTCGGCGGCACGCCCCTGGTGGGCGACGGTCGTCCCGCCCCCTGCGAAGCACCCCGGGTTCGGGCCGCGGCCCAGGCACGGCAAGGGCTCTCAGCTGGTGGCACGCGGCGCCCGGGAGCGGTCAGTGTACGACCTGCGCGTCATCGCCGGCCTTCCGTTGCGTTGCCTTTGGCGCGCCATGAACGGCTGTTGCGTGTGCAGGGGCGGGCGTGCCGTGTCGTGTGTGTGCGACTGTCCAGGTGCCACTGCTTCGCGGATGTGTGTCTGGTCGCGGCCTTGAGCAGTTCAGGTGGCTGTCAGGGGCGTCAGCCCAGTCGAAGCGGGTCAGGCGTGGTCCACGAGTTCCGCTTTGCCCTGCTGACGGGCGCAGTGCGCGCAGCAGAAGAACTGCCCGTCGGCCTGGAGGCCGTGACCGAGGATGCGGCATTGGCAGTTTTCGCAGATCGGCGCCATCCGCTGGGCGGCGCACTCGAGGCTGTCGAAGGTGTGGACGGCTCCTCCCTTGGCGTGCACTTCGAAAGACATCTCGTAGTCGTTGCCGCAGACGTCACACACGGCCATGGACGCTCAACTCCTCACAGCTTCCCGGATGGGACCGCTGCCGGTACCTGCGACCAACAGCGTCCCTGACGGTAGTGAAGAGACGCCGGCTGTCCTTGGGCGGCACGTTGGCCTGCGCCCGAGCGGTGCACAGGAATCACTCGGCCGGGCGCGGCGGTACGCGGGCAGCCCGGGCCTGTGCCCGTCCAGCCAGAACTGCCTCCGACTTTTGAGTGGGTGACCACGAACCGTTCGCGCTCTTGAAAGCCAGGTAGAGGTGCGGCCGCCGCCGCGGCGGTCGGAGCTGCGGCCGCCGGTGTCGGCAGCGTCGCCGCGGCTGATCGGATCGCGTTCCGTCGGCCCGGGGACCGCGGGGTCAAGTGACGCCTTGTGAGGATTTCTTGCGGAGGCCGGCACACTTCGCAGTGTTTTTCGCCGCCAGCGCTGACAATGCGCGACGACGCTTCCCCGCCGGCTGGGGGGAGAGGTGGGCCACCAGTCGGGTGACCGGGTCAGCGCACCGCCGGAAGGGTTCCGGTCCGGTCGCCGGACGGGCCCGCCGCCGATGGCTCGTCCGAGCCGCAGTCGGTGGCGGGCCCGGCAGCGGTAAAAGCGCTGCGGAGGTGGCGGGCTGTGCCTGGCGGGCGCTACGGCAGCTTCACGAACGGCGCCAGGAAGGCGCGGGCGCCCGGGGTGTCCAGGCGGTACGACACGTTCGTCGCGTAGCACGGGCCGTCGCCGGTGATCGTGGTGGCCGCAAGCACGTTCCGGCCGCCGATCACGGCGAAGTTCGGGCCGCCGGAGTCGCCGTAGCAGGCGCCGCCGTTGCCCTGGGGTGCGGTCATCGCCAGGCGGACCCACGCGTCGTTGAGGGCGTCGAAGGTGACAGGCGCCTTCATCCGGACACCGCCGCCGGGGTGGGTCTGACCGCCGGGGCCGCGCTGGGCCTCCTGGGTGCCGTATCCGGCGACGAACCAGTCGGTGGAGTTCAGCGCCTGCGGGCCGAGCGCGCCGAGCTGGTTGGCGGTGGGCAGCGTGGCTGGAGTGAAGGTCCAGCGGGCCTTGACCTTGTTCGCCGGCAGCTCGATCACCGAGATGTCGTGCGGGTCGGACGCGGGCCCGGGGTAGTCGGGATGGCTGTGGGCGGTGCCCTGGACGGCGATGGCGCCCGCCTGCGCGGCCGGATCGTCGGGGTACTTCTTCGCGGCGGCGTCGAGGCCGGCCTGCACGTCCTGGTCCAGGGACACGTAGAACTTCACGTTGTCGGGCCAGTCGGTGGTGCAGTGCGCGGCGGTCAGGAACGTGTCCGCGTCGATCATGGTTCCGGAGCAGACCCAGTCGACCCGGTCGGGTGTCGTGGGGTCGCCGTCGTTGTCCCAGGTCGCGACCAGCGCGCCGACCTCGGTGCGCTCGGGTGCGGGTGTCGCGTTGTAGGAGTTGATGGCCGAGGACGGCATGGCGGTGGCTAGCACGGCGGCACAGGCTGCGGCGGTGACGGCGGACGCGCGTAGGACGGTCAAGAGAAACCCTTCTACCGATGGGACGGGTGTTCTCCTGTGGGGGGTGGAGCAGCGCCAGTGAAGCGCCTGGGGGCGGCCGCGACAAGAGCACGCCCGCCCTTCCAGGGTTTTCCCTCTGTAGGGGCTGTGGGTGGTCAGCCCGGCACGCGATCTGGTCGCGGCGAGCCGGGCGTAGGCGTGCCCGCACCGCAGGTGGGCGAGGACGAGCAGGGGGCAGCCGTGATCGGCGTCAGCCTGCGGGATGAAGGTGATCGGCTTCGGGCGCTCGCTCGTGTGGAACCACTTTTCGCGTTGCCGCCTCGGCCGCGCAGGCCGCCGGCAGTTCGGCTGCTTCCCGGGCAGTGGGTCCGATGGCAGTTGAACTACCGGTTCACCAGTGTCCTGGGAATCCGCGGCTGGTCGTACTGGCTCGACACGTTCAACATCGCTTACGGCCCCGTGGACAGGGATGTCTTCCTGTCAGAGCCGACCGTGATCATCGATGAGTGCGGTCCTGTTCGATAGAGCATTTCTTAAGGTCTTGGTCCAACCGCTGAAGGACTCGTTGGAGGCGATGACGACGCTGTTCTTCTCCTCGCGTTCGGTCAGGACCTGGAAGAGGAGTTCGGCGCCACGACGGTCGACTTCCATGTAGCCGAGTTCGTCGATGCAGAGCAGGTCGACGAACCGTATTGGGCAGCGGTCTCGGTCAGCTGCTGCCGCCGCAGCGGCAGCGTGCTGCCCGATGGCCTACTCGGCCTGGCCGGCTTCTGCCTGGCCCTGGACGGGCGTGGTCGTCTGCTCGGCCGCACCGGGGGCGGTGTAGAAGACGGAGCTGCCCTGCTTGGTCCGCTGGGCCTGGTTCTTGGCGACGAGTCCTTCGAGGGTGGTACGCACGACGGTGGCCTTGATGCCTCGCTCGGGATGCGCCTGGCCGAGCGCGGTGGCGACTTCGGCCGCGGAGCGCGGTTCGCTCTGCTCGGTGAGGTGGCTGCGGACGAGTTCGACCAGCGTGGGCTGGGCCGCCTTCGCGGCTGCGGCCTTGTTGCTGGAGTTTTCGGCCGCCTGCGCCGGCTTGTTGCTGGTCGTGGCGCTCTGTGGGCCGGCTGCCTTCTTCGCGCGCGTCCGTTTGCCCGCGCCGGGCTCAGCAGCGGCCTTCTTGCGCGGAGCAGGCACCGCGGCACCGTCCGAACCGGCTGTGGGCTGAACCGGCGCCGGCGAAAGCCCAAGGACCTGCTGCACCTGCATCAGCACGGAGTGGTCATGCTGCAGCGCGGCCAGCTGCTCCTGCAGCGCGGTGATCTCCGCATTGATACGTTCCTGCTCCTTGGCGTTGCGTTCGAGGTCGCTGGTTACCTGTGCGGCGTACTGCGATGTCAGTTCAGTGCCGGAAGTCGTGATCGACATGGGTCGACCTTTCTCTGGGTTTCTTGGCCGTGCATGCAGCACCTGTGGTGCAGGCGCAGAAAGCCGCGCACCTGCGTTCTCACGCTGGGATCCGAGCGGCAGCGCAGATGACTGCTGCGCGTGGCCCGGCATAGAGATAGTACGGATGGGTGGAGCCTGTTGCTCTTCTTGAGTGACGACTATTTCTCAACCTGAGCTTCATGGTTCCAATTAATGGGGTTGCCTGGGGCGTGCAGCGGGATGACTTCGGGCCTGCTGGTGGGGAGTTGCCACAGGACTTCGTCGGTGTCTTGGGTGTGACGCCAGGCGGCCGGAGCGCGGCTGTTTGTCAGCCGGTCCAGCAGTTCCGCGGCCTGGTGAGGAGAGTGTCCGGACAGGCGGGCGAGGACGTCAATGTCGGTGCTGCAGTGGACCTGGGTGGAGGTGTGTAACGCGACCACGAACGCGGTCAGCGCAGGGCATGCGGTGCGGTGGGCGGCATGAGCAGCGGCGCGGGACGCAGTGCCCAGTGCGCGGCACGGCGGTGTGCGCTGCGACCTGGAACCTGATCCACGACCGCGGCATTCAGCAGCCGCACTTTGAAGTGGGCCGGCCTGAGATCCGGTATCTCGAGCCAGCCGGTGTGAGCCAGTTCCTCCCACAGTTCCCTACGGCCGCGCAACGCAAGCCTCTGAGCAGATCTGCCGGCAGCCGGGAAGCCGGTGTCGTCCACGATCAGGACCGCGTCCCGGTCACCCAGGTTGTCGACGACATACTGACGCACGTCATCGAGGACCTCATCGGCGTCCCAGTCGATCCGGTTCAGCATCCGGTGGATACGGTCCGGACCTGCGTGACCGGCCTCCTCGGCCAGGGCCCAGCCGTTCTTGCGCTGCAACGGAGCGATTAATCCCCGCATGTAGGCCAGTGCCGACTCCCGCGGCTCCGATCTGTTGAACCGGTGCACGAACCGCTCGTGCAGCGTGTTCAGTTCACTCGCCCACAACCTGACATCAGCAAGGTCCCCACCCATAACCACACCAACGACCGACCTGGTCAGCAGTCACGGCAAGCACCGTTGCAGTATTAGCTCGCTGGTGCGGGACAGAGCCTCACCGGGGGCGGCGAACACCGGGCGAGGGCCACGTCAGTGGGCCGGGCCTCGATCGAGGCATTGAGGAAGTCGGACAGGCCGGTCCGCGGATCTTCGGCGGTCAAGCCCTGTTCGGCCTGGTCGATCAGCGTTTCGATCCCGGGCGCGGCGACGGTCTCCACCAGCGCCTCCGGGCAACCCCGACGGAGGCGGTCAGGGTTGGTCAAAGATCGTTGCTCCTCGACCTGCCACCGGGTTCCAGCCACCCGGGCCAGGCCTTCAGTCGGTGCCGACCGGGCCGTAGCAGACGTAGTCGGTGAGAATACGGCGGGCCAGTACCCAGTGGCCGAAGCCGTTCTCCCACCAGATCCGGACAGTCGTAAGAACGGCGGATCGCGATGAGTCTTGGACTCCGATGGGCAGGATGTGCTGGCGGCAGCAGCGTCGGCGTCACTGTTGGAGTCGGTGCCCGTCCAGGGGGCCCGGGCTGTGGCAGCTGCCTGGTTGATCGTGATGGTAGGTCACTCCACCACCCAGCGCTCCGGTCGCCGTCACCACGCTCGGCGGGTCGACACCTCGACCGAGCGGAAACCCTGCTGCTGTCCGCTGGTCTGGACAGTCACGGACTCACCAGCCCGGCCGATGTCCTGCTCGGACACCTCCGGGCCTTGATCAAGACATCCAGCCCCGAGACTCTCCGCCGGTCGGTGGGGGCCGCCGTCGGTTGACATATCCCGGACCGGTGTGAGGCTGGAGAAGACGCGGTCCCGCCGCCGCATCACCTGGTGCTGTGACCGCGAACCTTTGCCGGGTTGCTGGGCGGTGATCAAAAAGGAGGGGTCGCTCCTTCCGGGCCAGGTACAGTCCTGCCATGTCCAGATCAGCCGATATTGCCCCCGTCACCGCGGACGACCTCGACCTTGCCGTGCAACTCGCTGTGGCAGTCCTTCGCGAGGCGCCTCCAGCCGCGTGGGAAGGCAAGGCCGGTTCGCTGGAATGGGACTGCTGGGAAACCGTCGAGCACCTCAGCGACGACCTCTTCGCCTACGCTGCGCAACTGGGCCCCAAAGCACCGCCCTTGGATGGCGAGGTGCCCTTCGTATGGGAGAGCCGACGGCCCGGCGGCCCAGCGAACGCCATTCACGCGAACCGCAAGGCGGGGCCCGTCGGCCTGCTGCAGGTCCTGGAAGCGAGCGGCGCGCTGCTGGTCGCAATGGTGCGCACGACGCCTCCGCAGACCCGCGCCCACCACGCCTTCGGCGTCTCGGACCCCGAAGGCTTCGCCGCGATGGGGATCGTGGAGACCCTGGTGCACACGCACGACCTGGCACAAGGGCTCGGTCTCGCATGGAGCCCGCCGGCCGATCTGTGCGCGCGGGTGCTCGCTCGGCTGTTTCCGGACGCACCGTCGGCGACGGAACCCTGGCTCACCCTCTTGTGGGCCACCGGACGCGCTGAACTACCCGGACAACCTCGTCTCACCACATGGCGCTGGGACGGCACACCCCGGGGGTAGGCTCAGGCGTCTCCGCCGTAAAGGAGAGGTTCGGTCGGGGGTTGGCTGGTCAGGCTGCTGCTGAGATCGGTCGGCCACCCCAACGGATGCCTTTCTCGCTTCGGATGCGGGCGCGTTCCTTGCGCTCGGCGGCCAGGACGTCGTGATGGCGGGCGTTGGCGTTGCGCCAGCGCAGGTAGGCGTGCAGGGCCTTGGTCTGCCTGCCTACGTCCAGGCCGAGGAAGACGTCGATGTCGCCGGTGTCGATCACGTGCAGGCCCCTCCATCACGCTTTCGTCCGGCCTTGCCTGGGCATCGAGCTGCCACATCCACGTTACGGAGAGCTCTTCCGGCCTGGGTGAAGCCGGTGCTCAAGCCCCTCATCAGCGGTCCGTCGATGCCTCCGGGCCCGGTGACACCACCCCCCGGATCATCAACAACAGGAGGGGGAAGTCATGCCGGGCCCGAAGGCCGGAGGCCCCGTTGCGGAGCCGATGACGACGGTAACGGGGGGCGTCCCGGCGGCCGGGGAGGGAGCAGTTCGAGTCCTCCACGATCCGCCAGACCACCTAGGCATCATGATCGTCGCCCTGACAGGTGGTCAGGCCTCTGGCCCTCTGCGCAGTCGCCCTGCGGCGACGTCGTCGGACTCATCCCTCGTTCCGTCCGCGCCACCGAGAACGGATCCCCGAGTACCTTCCGGACGCCCCTGTCCCAAACGAAACCGCCCCGGCAGTCGTCCGCCGGTCAGGCCCGCAGGGGCGGTAAGCCGTCCTCTACGTTCCCGCTCCACGAGGAGCCAGGGTCACAGGCAGACTCCGGTGTCCGTTGGAGATGAAGGAAGGAACCGGCTTGAGACGCGCGGGGGAGTGGACCAGTGCGAGGGACGGGAAGCGTTCGAACAGCGCCGGGAGCGCAGTGGCTGCCTCCATGCGGGCGAGCGGCGCGCCCAGGCAGTAGTGAACGCCGTAGCCGAAGGCAAGATGATCCTTGACGTCCCGAGTTGCGTCGAAGGCACCTGCTGACGGGCCGTGGCGCTCGGGGTCCTGGCCGGCGGCCGCGTAGGACGCCAGGATGGCGTCCCCCTTCGGGATGGTCGTGCCCGCGATGCTGATGTCCTCGACGGCGTAGCGCAGGGGCAGGTGGGCCACGGGGGCGTCGACACGCAGGCTTTCCTCGATGACATCGGCCCAGGTGACTTTGCCCGCGCGGACCAGGTCGCGCTGGTCCGGCGCGGTCAGCAGCGCGTAGACGGCGTTGTCGAGCAGGTTCACGGTTGTCTCGTGGCCGGCTGCGATGATCAGCAGGAGCGTGTCGACGACTTCTGCCTCGGTCAGTGACTCGTTGGTATCGCCAGAGGAGATCAGGTGACTCGTCAGATCGTCCCCCGGTTGCCTCCTGCGGTAGTCGATCAGGTCGTTGAGCAGGTGGTAGGTGGTGCGATAGTTGGCGGCAGCATCCTCTGGACCGAGTCCCGTGTTGAAGATGTTGTCGATGCAGGCGCGGATACCGACCGCCATGGAGCCTTCAGGGACACCCATGAGCTCCGTGATCACCTGCGCCGGGATCACGTATGCGAAGTGCTGCCGCAGGTCCACCACACCGTCGATCGCGGTGCCAGGCAGATCGTCCAGCACACTCGCCACTATGCGCTCGACCCGAGGGCGCAGCTGGGCCGTTCTGCGGGCGGTGAAAGCCGGCGTCACCAGTCTTCGGAGCCTTCGGTGGTCGCTGCCATAGGCGGTGAACATGTTGGTGACAGAGACCCAGGCGTACAGCGGCCACTCGGGGGTGATCTCCCCGGCGATGAATCGCGGCCAGTGCTGACGGGGATCCTTCGATACCCGCGGATCGGTCAGGAGTTGCTCGAGGAGGGCCTGACTGGTGACCGACCACGCCGGGACGTCACCGGGAAGGATCACTTTCGTGACGGGGCCACGGGCGCGGAGTTGGGCGCCCTCCGCGCGTATGTCGTGACCTGCCGGGTCGAGAACGTACGGGTGGTGATCGTCGGTTGGCAACTGCCCGCCTCTCGTCGGTGTGCAGTGGTTTTGCCGATGGTCTCGGTCTGCGACCGGGCCGGCAGCAGCGGCCGGCATGGACGGGCGGGTCCGCCGACAGGCGCCGGACGCTGCAGTGCGATTGTGCTGTGTGGTCGACGCGGTGGCGATCCCGCCTGAGGCCGGTTGGCCGGGATGCGGATCGAGCTTCACGGAGGTGCGTTGGCAGAAAGCCACTTGTGGGCGACGGTGTCAGCGTCGGCCACCTTGGCGACCTGTGTGTCGAATCCGCCGAGGAGCCCAGCGGTGAGCTTGGCCGAAACGACGTTGCAGGCATCGGCTGTGGGATGGGGCAGGACGCCTCGCTGGAACACGTGCACGACGCTCTGGGCGGCGAACAGGTTCTGGGGGCGCCTTGAAGGCATGAAGCCGCTGCTGGGGATGGCCGGGGACAACGGAGAAGATGTCGGGCGTAGGCGATCACGAGCCCTGTCGACAACGCCGCGTTGAGTCACTCCCGACCCTCTGGTTCGATGAGGACCACGAATTGGAGCAATACTGACGGTCACACCGACAAGTCCGCAGCGCGCAACACCGCAGCCTGGAACGGAGCCCAAGGAGCACCTCTGGTGATCGACGAACCCACATTCCGGACTTTCGGTCCGGCCGGCGACCACGAGTCCGGTGAGTCCCCCGTGCCCCGCCTCGCCGGGATCTCGGTACCGCGTAAGGTCGGCCCGTATTTCACCACTCTCGACCGCGACCCGGTGGCGCTGGGCGCGTACGCCGCCGCATCCGGGCGCCGTGTCGCCCGCGAAGAGTGCGCTTCCTGGGCGAGGCTGGGCAGCGACGGCGGTTTCGAACTGTGTGCCGACCCGCGTGGCGCCGTATGGGCGGTGCTGTTGGACTACGACGAGGAGCGGCGGTTCGTGAGCTCCTCTCCCGAGGCCTTCGCCTCGTGTCTCCTGGAACTGGCTGACGCCCTGCGCGTCATCGTCACCACCGACCAACCTGCCGTGGCTGCCTCGGCATTCGAGACCCTTCGGGAACGCCTGCAGGCCTGCGACCCGTCGGCTTTCGGCGACCGGGAGGACTGGTGGCCCCGGGTCCTGGACGACATCCGCGACACCGCGAGCGCAGAGAATTACGCGGCCTTCGAGTATGTCGACGCCGAGCACGGCAAGCGGATCGTCACCCAGGCCGGCGCGATCGCCGCCCATCCCGAAGAGCGGTTGTGGGACAGGCTGCAGGCCGCCGGCGTCCGTGCGGAGCAGGTCCTGCGCATCCACACCGACCTGCAGCCCTGCTTCATGCCGGGCCACTATTGCTCCATGTGGCTGGCCGAGGTCTTCCCGCACGTGGAATCGATGACGCACACCTTCCCCTACGGGGAGACGGCCGACTCCCGCGCGGAGGGTATCCGCCTGCTGCGCGAGAACGTCGGCACTGCGGTGAACGACGACACGGCGGCGGAACAGTGAGCCTCTCCTCGGCGTCCGCGGGTCCGGACATCGCGCAATGGCCGCCACTAGACGGGGTCGCCGCCACCGACGCTTCGACCCTGCTCGAGTGGGCGGCCTGCGCTGCGCCGGACAAGTCCAAGCTCTGCCTGGTCCGCGGGGCACGGGGCAGCGGGAAAAGCCAGTTGCTCGCCTGGTTCCTCGCCGGCTCCGCGAGTCATCCATCGACCACGGTCCACGCGACGGTCCTGGCCGAGGGACTCTTCACGGATGCCGTCGCGTGGGACCTCGGGCGCCAACTCGGCTACGGGCCGCTCTCGGCCGAGCGGCTGCTGGAGTGTCTGGCTGTGGACCGAAGGCCGCTGTTGGTGTTGGTGGTGGATCTGCACCGATCCGGCCGTGGTCCAGCCGACCGCCCGGCGGCCGACCCAGCGACCCTGGTCCGTGATCTCCTCGCCCCTCTTCTGGATCTGCCGCAGACCCGCGCCGTCGTCGAAGTCGGCGACACCGGCTTACTCGACGGCCTGCCAGCCGGGCTCGTCACGACTATCGACGTCGGAGACAAGCCGTTCACGAACTCCGGCGAGGCTCCGACCACGGAGGACGACTCTCCACTTCCACGCACTCCCGAGGGACGCGTGCGGTGGGACAAGGCTTCCGGCACCGTCCGTGAACATGCCCTGGACTGGGCACTGACCGCGCCCGACCCTGGGCCCGCCATAGCGGCGCTCGTCGGCGATCCCGGATTCCTGCTCCACGGGTCGACCGTTTCCATCGCCGCCTGTCTGACCGATGAGCGGATCCCCGCCCCGCGAGGCCTTCGGCAGACATGGAGGCTGGCCGCGCCCCACCTCTCGGACGTCGAGTACCAGACCTCCGAGCGGGCGGCCATACTCCACACGGCCGCCCTGGGGCCCAGCCCCCTCCTCGCCCGCTACCTGCAGCCCCTCCTCGCAGACCACGCTTACGCGGCTGTCTGGGCACGACAGGACATGGCCGTGAGTGCCCTGGCGGCCATGCCCGGCAAGCCGGGAACGATCCTGGCCGCTGATCCTTTGGGAAGCATCTTCGAGGTGGAGGCTGCTACCGGCAGGCACGGCGTCCCCACCCCGCAGACCGCAGCCGGAATGCCCCGCCTCGACGGTATGGCTGCTCACGCTGGGCACGGCGTACTTCTACTCAGTGACACTGGCGCTCTTCACCACGCCGGCGAAGAGCCGGGAAGCGTCCTCGGCCTCATCGCGACCCACCACGGCCAGGCAGGTCTCGGACATCGGGATCTCCGGCCCAGTGCCCTCGGACACAGCCCTTGCGGCAGGTTCGTCGTGATCGGTGACGAGCAGGGGAGTGTCCACGTATGGGACCTGGAGGCTTCTGAGCCCGCCCCCCTCTCACGTGTCCTGCACTCCGCTCCCGTCACTGCCGTCACGTGCCTGGCCCTTCCCGGCCAAGGGGAAACGCTGGTGATGAGCACGGCCATGGACGGCACCGTCCGACTCTGGAAAACCTTCGCGGACCCCATGCCCCGTCCCCTCGAGCAGCGGCCCGCCCTCGCCACCGCCATCACCACCCAGCAGACTTCCGTCGGCCCTCTCCTCGCCGTCGCCTGGAATGACGCCTCACTCCACCTGTGGCATCTCCCTTCCGGCAGGGTTCGTACCGTCCCGCTGCTTCTTCCGTGTTCCTCCCTCGTCTGCACCACTGCGCCGACTGCCCCGGACCGTCCTGCCCTGGCCGATTCCCGGCTCTGCCTCACGATCGGGGGCAGCGAAGGCTCCTACGCACTTGGTCTCAACGCCGCGCGGCTGTGGAGTGATGAGTGAGGGCAAGCCCGTTCCACAGGGATGCCGGCCGGCATGGCGGTGTGTATGAGCCGCTCTTGGAGGACGCCTGAGCACTGCGTCCGGCGAGGGCAGGAGATGTTGCAGGCAACGTGGCCACTCGGAAGCTCTTTCGCAGTCGCGGACGACGACGTGCTGACCCGCCGTAGACACGCCGGCGCCCCTCTCGGTCTGATACGGCGTTAGTGCGTTTCATTGTCGAACTTTTGCCCTGCCGTGGCATCGAACGAGCAGATCCGCGCGAACCTGGTTGAGTTGTGGTCGACTTGACGGGGGAGCAGGAACCTTGGCCCTTGAACTACCTGAAGAAGTCGTCTCGTTGCTCCAGTTCATCGGCGTCAACTGGCCGAACGTGAACGAGGACAAGGTTCGGGAGTTCGCTGAGCACATACGTGACTTCGCCCGGAAGGTGGACGAGACACACCAGGACTCCACGGCCACCATCAAGAAGATGGCTGACGTGTACCAGGGGCCCTCATACGACGCACTGCTCGCCAAGTGGGGGCAGATGTCGAACAGTCACATGTCCGAGCTGCTGACCGCCTGCCACGCCGTCGCGACCGCGCTGGACATGGCTGCCGACGTCATCGTGGGCATGAAGGAGGCCGCCATTGCAGAACTCGTCGCCCTGGCTGCATCCTTCGTGGCCGATCAGGCAGCCGCTGTCGCCACGCTCGGACTCGCCGAGGCCGCCGAGGCGCTGATCGTGGAGGCGGCGGAAAAGGCCGTTGACTACCTTGAGCAACAGTTGGAGCAGTACATCGTCGGCGAGGTCATCGAAGCCGCCGTCAACCCGCTGATCGAGGTGGTCGGGCAGGCGGCGAGCGGCCTGATGTTCAAGGCCACCGAGTCCGCTCTCGGTGTGTCGGCCGATGCTGGGGAGGCAGGGACCGGCTTCTCCGTTCATCCGGAGCATCTCCGGACCCGTGCGGAGTTGATGAAGGCCCACGCCGGCACCGTCGCCTCGCACGCGGAGGAGTTCAGGGTTCGGGCCGCCGGGATGTCCTTCGAATGACCAACAAGATCACGGCGGCGCTGGAGGACGGCGCAAAGAAACTGGGCAAGGCGCTCGGTGAGGACGCCGGTAAGGCCATCAAAGCCCTCTATCACGATACACATGCACGCCTCAAGAAAGTCTCGCACAACTATCTTGAGGCGGATGCCAAGCATGCCGCAGAAATTCAGAAGATCGCCAAGGGCGAGACGCCGGTCTACCATATGGCCGACGATGGAAGTATACGCCGACTGCACCCCGATGGCAGTCATTCCGCTCTTACGGAAGAAGACAAAGACCGTCTTGGGCTCGACGAAGCCAACATTGGGCGCCCAAGGCAAGGTGAACAGAACGCCAAGCTCAAATCGGATAAGGAAGGCAAGGAAATCCCGCGGCCGCAGGTGTCGTCGCAACAGGTGACGGCGGGGAGTACTGATCTCTCTGTGGCAACACAGCTGGCCCGCCACGCAGACCAAAGCTACGGCGGGCTGGACAGGAAGGGAGAATTTCAGAGCAACAACTACGCGGCGGCCAGAGTGGCCGGCGCGAATGGCAAGAACGACTTCGTCCTCGTCGCGCGCAGCAATGGGTACCGGCATTCGGAACGCATGATCGGAATACCGTTCCTCAGGCAGGGAGATGAAGGCAGAATAACCCACCTCTATACAGAACGGGCGCCATGCGTCAACGGGGTGAACTGCAGCGCCTGGATGGCTGAGAGATTACCAAACACCGCGGTCACGCACAGTTTCGGTGCCGGGAACGACGAGATGAAATTTTATCTCCCCGAACTGCAGGCCAATCGATGATATCCTTGCATTTCCGAACGTGATCCACAACTGACAGGAAAAGAGCATGAGTCGTCCCTCCGCCCTCACTCGCGAGATGCTGGAGACCGTGTTCGATCCGGCTGAATTGATTGTTGTGCCGGAAGAAGGGCTGACTGCTGTCGGTGACGCCGACGCCAGGGAAACCCTGGGAACCCTGGGAATCCCGGTCTGGGACAATCCCTGGTTCGACATGGATGCCGAGCTCGCAGAGCGGTTTGAGCGCGTCGAGGACTGGGAAGGAAAACTTGTTGACCGTTACTCCGTCGTCCCGGCGGGAGCGGACAAGTGGATCGGTTTGGGTATGATCCCCTATGACGATCTCGCCTTCGATCCGGACACCGGCACGGTCTACTGTCTGCCCGACGATTCCGAGATCTACCTGTGGAACAGCTCGCTCCGGTCTTTCGTGCACTTCCTGTACATCCTCCAACTGGAACGCCCGCACTTCGACGCGCAGTGGGAAAGCGAGATTGAGGTGCCTTACGACCCCGAGGCCGCACAGGTCCGAGTCCGCGAAGCGATGATGTCTGTGGATCCCGCCGCCCTGGAGAACCCCGATTCCCGCTGGCACGGGATCCTCACGTACATCGTGGACCCCGAGCACCACTTCCTTTGAGCACCCCTGTCGGCGACCCGGCGCTCGGCGAGGACGAATGGGTCGTGGTCTGCACGAGTGTGGGGCTGGGGAGGGACGGCGCCGGTGAGCGAGAGGCGGCGAGAGAACTCCCGCGTGATCGACGTGTGCCGCAGGTCCCTGGCCAACTGACCCTCAGGGCATTTCTGGGCAGAGCGCCGTGACGCCTCCGGCCAGTCCGGCCTGGACCTGGCGGCTGATGTCGTCCGCGAGGATCTCGTAGGAGCAGTAGGCCATACCGTCGACGGCGAGCCGGGAGACGTTGGCGGGGGCGGTCTTGGATCCCGAGACCTCACGGGTCATGCCCGTGTCCACGAACTGACGCATCCCGCGCATCTCCTCAGGCGTGGGCTCATAGGGCGTGACCTCACCGTGGTGCTTCCCGCTCATCCGCCCAACCCTGTACGACACCTCCGGCGACGGGCATACCTCGGAGATCAGCAGGCTGAACGCCATGCTCGGCGGATCCGGTACGCCCCTGAAGGGCAGGGCCAGGACTCCCGGAGACGACGACGCTCCCTCACGCAACAGCCGTGGGGGAGCGTGATCGGTGTGCGCCGCGTCGGTCAGGCCGGGGCGGGCTGCAGTGCGGCGAGAGGGGACCGCCGGCCGTTGCACGCCGGCCGAACGCAGACCCTTCTTCAGAAACCCCGTCTCGTGCACGATCAACACGCGGTCCCCGCCGAGATGGTCCGGCACGTAGGCCACCACCCTGTTCGCGGCCCTGGAAGTGGCCAGCGGCAAGGTGATCGGTTCGCTGCACTGCCGGCACCGGGCCGCCGAGTTCAAGAATGCCGTCGGTCCGGTTGGTTCCGGCCACGTCCAGCGAATGGTTTGAGCCCACGCCTGGTGACAAGCACCTATCGACCTAGGGTGCCAGGCCTATGAACTTCAGGGCCAGCAGTGCCATGCCGGGTTTGGGCAACTCGTGGCCGTACCCCTGGAAGCTGTTGGCCTCGACCGGTGGTCTCGTGCCGGCGTTACCGTAGCGGGTCCTTGTCCAGATCGACTGGGGCTGGTCGGTGAAGACCGGGGTTTGGTTGACACCGACGACGTTGGTCCATTCAGGAAAGACGATCTATCGGACGCCGTAGACCACCGACCAGGGAGGAGCGGAATCGTCCGGCGGACGAGGAGGGCTCTCCCGCCGCGAGGCTGCAAGGTGGTCGCGGGCCAGGACGGCGCCCGCGAGTTCCGCGAAGCGGCGGGCGGCCGGGTGGGCTGCACGGCCGGCGGGCCAGGCGCCGCTGATGCGCAGGGTGAGCGGGCGGTCGGCCAGTGGACGCCAGGCCACACGCGGTTCCTTGCGGGCCATCGATCCCTGGTCGAAGGCGATGCCGTGACCGGCCGTCACGAGGGCAAGCAGGAACTCGGGGTTGGACGCGTGTCGTAGGCGGCCGGGAACGAAGCCTTCCGCGCGGCACACGTCGAGGATCCGGTCATACCAGCCGGGCGCGTGTGACCGCGGGAAGAGCACCAGGTCGTGGCCGGACAGCTCGCCCAGCGCCACTTCCGGCAGCCGGGCCAGCGGCGAGGTGCGGGGCAGGACGACACCCAGATCCAGTGAGACGTCGGGGCCGAGCTGCAGTTCGGTGGCGTCGACCGGATGGTGCACGAGTCCCACATCCAGCCCACCGGAGGAGAGCAGTCGTACTTGCTCCTCGGTCGGGACCTCCTGAAGATCGACGGACAGCCCCGGAGCTTGCTCCGCGCAGGCGCAGAGCAACGCGGACAGCACGGCGGCAGTCGTGTCGGGCGGTACGCCCGCGCGAAGTGTGCCCAGGTCGCCGTCGGCGGCGCGGCGGGCGAGGATGCGCAGCCTCTCTTCCCGGGCGAGGAGTTCGTGGGCCTCCTCCAGCAGCGCCGCTCCGGCGGTGCTCAACCTGACTCCGCGCTGTGAGCGGTTGAACAGCTCCGTACCAAGGTCTGTTTCCAGCCTGCGAATCGCCTGGCTCAGCGGCGGTTGCGCCATGCCCAGCCGCTCGGCTGCCCGGCTGAAGTGCAGCTCCTCGGCTACGGTGACGAAAAGACGTAGGTGGCGCAAGAGATCCACGTCAAGGATCGTACGTGACGCCGCCGTGAGGGGGATGGATCAGTGGGCCGGGACCGGACCGATCCGGTGGTCGGGGCGCATCGGTGGCAAGGGGGAAAGCGGTGATCGAGGAACGGATCCGACGGGTCTTCGCCGGTGCGAGCGCCGAAGGGCGACTGCACGCGGTCCCCGTTCGCATGAGCACGGAGGTTTCCGGGGAGGCCGGTGCGGAGCCGGGCGTCCGCGAAGTCGCCGTGGGCGCCGATGCCCCCGTCGTGATCGCCTCGATCTTCAAGGTGCTGCTGGTGCTGGAGTTCGCCCGGCAGGTCGTCGCCGGCCAGCTCGACCCGCGCATGCGGGTGCGGGTGACCGCGGCCGACCGGCTCGGCGGCTGGGGAACCGCCGGCTGCCTGGACGACGTGGAGCTGTCGCTGCGCGACCTGGCCCACTTCACGATGTCCGTCAGCGACAACTCGGCGGCCGACCTGTTGCTTGCGCACGTCGGCCTGGACACCGTACGACTGCTCGTGAAGGAACTCGGCCTCAACCGGACCCGGATCGTCGGCGGACCGCGAGAGCTGCTGGAATCGATGTTCGCGGAGGTCGGGGCGCGCGACGAGCGAGAATTCGCCGTCCGCTACCCGGCCCTGCCGGACGAGCGGAAGAGGCGGCTGGCCGTACTGGACCCCCGGCGCACGACGGCGAGCACACCCCGCGAGGTCACACGACTGCTCGAGCTCATCTGGAGCGATGCCGCCGGGCCGCCGGAAGCCTGCGCGCTCGTACGTGACTGGATGGGCCGTCAGGTCTTCCGCCACCGGCTGGTGACGGGTCTCCCGGACGACGTCGAGGTCGCGGCCAAGAGCGGAACACTGCCGGGGCTTCACATGGAGGCGGGCGTCGCCCGCTACCCCGACGGCGAGTGCTACGCGATCGCCGTCTTCGCCCACACCCGCGACCTGACCGCCTCCCGCGCCACCGTGGACGCCGCGATAGGCAAGGCCGCCGGAATCGCGGTCGGCTTCCTCCGCGGGAGCGGCCCGTGACCAGGACACATATGCGTTCGCGTATCACCAGGGTCGGTTTCCGGTGTTGGACGCGGGAGTTCACGCCCTGATCTCCTGACGCCATGCCCCAGGAGACACATGACACGCGCAGAGCCGTCGTGCCCTCAGACCGCGGACTCGACCGACGCACGGTCCTGCGCGGCGCCGCGCTCGGCGCGGCCTCCCCGCTGATCCCGGCCACGGCCGCCACGGCAAGGGCGGCCACAGCCACGGCCGCCACCACCACGGCCGGGAACCGCGGCCAAGCCGCGGGTTCGGCATCCCTCCGGTGGCTCGGCACCGCCGGCTGGCGCATCGACGTCGGCGACCGGACCGTTCTTTTCGATCCGTACCTCACCCGCTTCACCACGGGTCTGTACGACGGCACCTTCGATCCTCGGACACCTCTGCAGACCCGTCCGGAGATCGTGGACGCGCACATCGGCCGCCCCGAACTCGTCCTGGTCAGTCACTCCCACTGGGACCACCTCGCCGACGTACCGCATATCGCCAAGACCACCGGCGCCCGCGTGGTCGGCACCGAGACCACCTACCACCTGCTGGTCGCCCTGGGGGTGGACGCGGCGCAGATCTCCGTGGTGAAAGGCGGCGAGGTGCTGGACTTCGACGGGATCACCGTCGAGGTCGTACCGAGCCTGCACAGCCGCAACAAGAAGTACGCCTACTTCGCCCCAGGCACGCTGAACGCCCCACCCGCGACGGCCCTGAGCACCATCTCGGACCTGCCGGAGGGCGACACACTGGCCTTCCAGTTGACGGCCGGGAACAGCGGCTTGTCGGCGTTCCTCATGGGGGCCAGCGACTTCTGCGAGCGGGCGGTTCGGGGCCTGCGTCCCGACCTGGCAATGATCGCCGTGCCCTCCAGCACAGCCACCCACCGCTATGTCCAGCGACTGCTGCGTGCGCTGGACCACCCCCGCGTGGCCGTCCCGGTCCACTGGGACAACTTCGAAAGACCACTGAGTGGTTCCCCCGTACGAGACCCGTCGATGGATCTGGACACGTTCCTCGCCCAGGTCGCGAAGGCGTCCCCGGCAACACGAGTCGTCGTCCCCGACTATCGCACGGTGTACGACGGCGATATGCGCCCCGCAGGCGAATAGGACCGCGGTAGGGCGTCCACGCGAGCAGTCTCCATGACGCCACGCCCCTCAGTCGGCCGGCGAGTCGAGACGACGACACCCGTGGCTTCGTGATGCTGGCCCAATGACCTGCCCATGGCGCCACCGTGGGGCAAGGCCGTGAGTGTTCGCCCGTTACGGAAGCAGAAAGCGAGCAGGAGGGGAGCGGGAGACGTGCGGCGCAGACTTGAGTCTCCTGCTGGGGGAGACAGGAAGGTGAACTCATGGACGGCGGCATCCCCTCACCGGGCTGACAGTCAAGACGATCCGGTTCTGCTCGGACCGCGGCATCGTGGCGCCTGCCGTCCTCACCCACGCCGGTTACCGGCGCTACGCCCCTGAGGCTGCCGCTCGTCTGGCCCTGGTGCGGACGCTGCGAGAACTGGGAGTCGGCCTCGACATGATCCGGCGGGTCGTGGACCAGGAACTCGCACTCAGTGAAGTCGCCGTGGAGCACTGGACGTGCAGATCGGCATCCTGCGCCTGCGACGGGCGGTGCTGAGGGCCGCCGCCGAACGCGCGCCCACCCCTGAGGAGATGGAACGCATGCACCAGTTGGCCACGCTGTCCGCAGCCGAACGCCGACGCCTGATCGACGAGGGCAGCCCGATGACGCAAGCCGCACAGTCACACGTAGCCCTGAAAGCCACAGCGACCACATACTCTCGGCCGATGGACGAGATCGTTGCACGACTGAAGGCAGACGCCACACCGTCAACCCCCGCTCTCATACTTCGTTCCTGGAGCCCGCCTGACGCTGCCGACCTGGTCGAGCTGTATCGGGATGCCGCGCTGCGTCGATGGACGAGCTCAGCCGTGAACGACGAGGCGAGCGCGGGACGGTGGATTCAGGACCAGCAACGGGGGTGGGAGAGGGGAGACCGCTTCGCATTTGCCGTCATCGAATCCCAAACCGCAGGGGGCGATGGACGGTTGGCGGGCCACGTGGTCCTCAAGATCGTCGCACCGGGCGCTTCGTCCGCCGAGGTCGGCTACTGGACCGCGGCGCATGCGCGCGGCCGGGGAGTGGCGCCCCGAGCACTGCAGGCGTTGACGGACTGGGCCTTCAGCGCCTTCCCCGGTGAGGAACTGACGCGCCTCGAACTCCTGCATCAAGTGGACAACGCAGCGTCATGCCGCGTCGCGCAGAAGAGCCGGTACGCCCTGACCAGGTTCCTCCCCGCGGCACCGCCGGCCTACCCCCTTGCCGGTCACCTCCACGTACGGACGCGCGACCTCTCACTGCGGGTACCGCCACTCGCCGACAGGCGAACGCCCCCTGCTCCCGCTCCCTGACCGCCCCGGTCGGCCCTCCCCCGAGTCGACCGGGGCTGCCGGCTCCAGGGCCTTGCCGGCGGGCCGGGCTCCGAGCTGGTGCAGCGGAACCTGGCCGGCGCGCGAGTGGTGAAGGCGTTCAGCAACATCGACTTCCGGCGGCCGGCCACCAGAACCTCCCCCAAGCTCTCGGCTCCGCTCGAGCAGGTGGACCCCCATCGCCGACGGCGGCCCGTACGCCGCCGTCCTGCTGTAATGGACGTAGGATCAGTCCACAGTGTGGAGCCGGACCAAGGTGTCACGGCGGCCGTGAATCCGTCGTTCACTGTCCGTCATCACACACCCGCACAGCGAGACGTGCTCCGATCAGGGTGTGCGCCGGATGAGGGTGGTGCGGCCGCCACCTGATGCCCATGAGCGAGCTCGGCGGGCGCGGGAGCTGGGCACTTCGTACATTGGAGTAAGGAGCGACTCGCAGGGAACGTGTGTGATACCGGAGATCGACTACGTGGCGGTGTTCGCCGCCCTTCCGAGCCCGTGCCTGGTGCTCGGCGCGGACCTGGTGATCGCCGACGCCAACCCGGCCTTCTGCGAGGTGACCGGACGCAGCCCGGCCGAACTGCTCGGGCAGTACCTCTTCGACGCCTTCCCCGACAACCCCGCCGATCCGGAAGCCGACGGGGTGGCGACGCTGAAAGCATCACTGCACCGGGTTCTGACCTCCGGGCAGACCGATCACATGGCGTTGCAGAAGTACGACATCCCGGCCGCCGGCAGCCCGGAGGTGTTCAAGGAGCGCTGGTGGTCCGCGATCAACGTGCCCGTCCTGGGGGTGGACGGAAAAGTCGTCTGGATTATCCACCGGTCGGAGGACATGACCGATGTCGTCCGCGCCCGTCGCACCGCGCACCTGCCGTCGGTCAGCCCCGGCCGGGAAGCGGCCATGGAAGCCGAGCTGTACGCCCGGGCGCGGCAGCTGCAGCGGCTGAACGAGGAACTGCGGCAGGCCCACGCCCGTGAACGGCGCATCGCCGTCGCCCTGCAAGAGGCCATGCTCCACGTCCCGGACCTGGTCAGGCACCCGGACGTCGCCGTGCGCTACCTGCCCGCGGTCGGAGCCCTGAACGTGTGCGGCGACTGGTACGACACGGTCGACCTGCCCCAGGGCCGCTTCACTGTCGCGGTCGGCGACGTCGTCGGCCACGGGCTTGCGGCAGCCACCGTCATGGGCATGCTCCGCAGCGCGCTGAGCGCCGCGACGCGCACCGTCCACGGCCCTGCCCAGGCCCTGGAGGTCCTGGGGCTGTATGCCCGCTCGGTCGAGGGAGCACTGGCCGCCACCGCCGTCCAGGTGCTGGTCGACTGTCACAGCCGTCTGCTCATCTACAGCAGCGCCGGCCACCCCCCGCCCGTCCTGCTGCACCCGGACGGCTCTTGTGAGCTGCTCGACCAGGCCACCGACCCACCGCTGGGCGCCCGCACCGAACACGTCCCCCGCCCCCAGGCCAGCGCGACCTTCGCCACCGGCGACACCCTCATCCTCTACACCGACGGCCTGATCGAACGCCGCGGTGAGGACATCGACGTCGGCCTCAACCGCCTGACCTCCACGCTCGCCACCTGCACCGAGTTCGGCGCGGAACACCTTGCCGACGCCCTCCTCGCCCGCCTCCACCTCACCAGCGGCGCAGGCGACGACATCGCCATGGTCGTCGTCCGCCTGAAATGACCCGACCGACCTGGCCGGGGCGCCGCCTTGAGAGGGTGAAAGGGCGGCCCTGACGGCCGCCTGCGGTATCGGTCATCTCCGTGTTTCCTCCGTATGGGTCAAAGCGTTCCCCTGTTTGCGCCACGGTGTCCCAACCCACCTGATCAGTCGGCGAGTTGGGACGCGAGTGATTTGACACCGCCCCGCCGCAGCACCAGCATATGCTTATGACATCCATTTTCAACAAGAGTGGTCGGCCATGCGCGTTGCCTTCGTAGGCAAGGGCGGGAGCGGCAAGACGACCCTGTCGGCCCTCTTCTCCCGCCACCTGGCGCGTTCGGGCGCGCCGGTCGTCGCGATCGACGGCGACATCAACCAGCATCTGGCGTACGCCCTCGGTCTCGACGAGGACGAGGGCTTCGCCGCGCCGCCGCTCAGCGCGCGGGTCGGCGAGATCAAGGACTACCTGCGGGGGAGCAACCCGCGGATCCTGTCTCACGAGGCCATGGTCAAGACGACCCCGCCCGGCCGCGGTTCCCGCCTGCTGCGCCTGCTGGGTGACGACGAGATCCACGGCCACCACGTCCAGGAGGTCGGCGGCGTCCCGCTCATGGTCACCGGCGCCTTCGACGAGAGCGACCTCGGAGTGGCCTGCTACCACTCCAAGCTCGGTGCGGTCGAGCTGTACCTCAACCACCTCGTGGACGGCCCCGGCGAGTACGTCGTCATCGACATGACCGCCGGCGCCGACGCCTTCGCCTCCGGCCTGTTCACCCGCTTCGACATGACCTTCCTGGTCGTCGAACCGACCCGCAAGAGTCTCTCCGTGTACCGCCAGTACCGGGACCATGCGGCCGAGTTCGACATCCCGGTCGCCGTGGTCGGCAACAAGGTCACCGGCGAGGACGACCTGCTCTTCCTCAAGGAACACGTCGGTGACGACCTGCTCGCCCACTGCGAGCAGTCCTCCTACGTCCGCGCCCAGGAACAGGGTCGCGGCGACGGCGAGCTGGAGCCGCACAACGCCCGCACCCTGGACCGGCTGCGCGCGGCCGTGGACTCCCGCCCCAAGGACTGGACCGCGTTCCAGAAGCACGCGGTGGAGTTCCACCTGCGCAACGCCGCCGCCTGGGCCAACGAGGCCACCGGCCGGGACCTCGCCGCCCAGGTCGACCCGGACTTCCAGCACGGTCCCGCAGCACTGACCGCCGTCGCCTGACCCCCCAACCGCCTCAAGAACAGAACCAGAGAACAGGACAGCCCTTCATGTCACTCGACGTCTCCCCGCTGATGCTCGCCGAAGCCGAGAACGGCCAGGTGCGGGAGCAGGACTTCGTGGAAACGGTCCGCACGTCCCTGCCGTACGCCTACGACCTCATCGCCCGCCTGGCGGACGAACTGCGCTCCACCACTGCGGAGTTCGCCGACAACCAGACCCCGCCGCCGTCCGAGAAGGAGCGCGGCCAGCTACTGCGCGCCCTGTCCGGTGACGCGATCCGGGGCAGCCTGGAACGGCACTTCGGCATCGCCCTCGCCTTCCAGAACTGCCACCGTGTCGCGGCCTTCCGCCCCGAGGCGCGCGGCGGCGAGACCCACACCCGCTTCACCTCCCTGCGCGCGCAGATCCTCAACCAGTCGCCGGAGTTCCGCGACTGCTGAACCACTGCCGGTCGCGACCACGGCTGCTCAAACCGGCGTTCGGCACGACGGTCCTGTCGCTCGTGGCCGTCGACCGGGTCAGGGAGGCGAAGTCGGCGGCCCGGTCGCGGAAGACGACCGGGCCGTGGGCCGGGGGGATTCCGGGCTCCACGGCGCTCAGCGCTCCTCACGGAAGTGATCAACAGACGCCACGGGCCGGGGAGCGGAGCAGCGGACATGCTGCGGATGAGGTCTGTTTTCTCGACCGGGCGGGTCCGGGGCGGACGGCGGTGCGCCGCCCGCCGGGGGTGTCACCCGTGGCCGTGCCGGCGGCTGTGGGCGCGGCAGTCGGAGAGCTGGAAGGAAGCGATGCGGGTGTTCCAGTTTCCGGTGCCGTCGGCCGGTTGGTACTGATTTGTGTACCAGAAGGTACAGTCGTCCACCGGGTCGATCGCCATGGAGGTGTAGTCACCCCAGCGGTTGCTCCCGGTCTGGGAGCCCGCGCCGGTCCACACGGTGGTTTCGTGGAATGTCATCAGGTTCCGCGGGTCGTGCGCCAGGCGTCCGGTGACGCGGATCGAGGGGCGGTCCTGGGAGGACGAGTGCGAGTATCCCAGGGCGATGTCGCCCTCCTTGTCCTGGGCAGCGGAGCCCATCCACCGGTACGTGGGCCCCGGCGCGTAGGTGCTCTGCTGGCGGACGACCGGTCGGCCGTGGCGCAGCCCGAGTTCGTACCAGCGCACGCCCACGCCGCCGGGGGCGTCGACCGCGTGGTTGAAGACCAGGGACTCGTGGTCGCCGAAGTTGCGGTAGGCGAACCGGTACATGGGGGAGTAGGAGAGCGAGTCCAGTTTCTGGGTGGTGTCGGCCTGGGGGACGCACTGGTGGGGGTCGGTACTCTCGCAGGCCGGGGTGTAGTGGGCCACCCGCAGCTCCTCCGGGCCCGTGAGAGTGGTGCGGGCCCGGTCGGCCCAGTCGACGTGGAACCGCCAGTACTGCAGGCTGTCGCCGGTGGGGCCGAGGTTGATCAGCAGGTTGGGCTCGCCCCGCAGGGGTGGGGTCGTGCCGTCGAGGTCCGAGCCGATCGGGATGGTGGATGCCGGGACGGTGTAGCACTGCTGGTCGGCGTCGGCTCCGCGCAGCATCCTGTGCCGGTCCCAGGCGCACGCCTCGAAGAGCGTCCCGGCGGGGTTGGCGGTGGCGATCACGTAGTAGGCGTCCGGCCACACCGCGAACTTCGGGTGGTCGGGGAGGTTTTGGTACCCGAAGTCGTAGCGGTAGTACTCGCCGGTGGCGTCCGCGGTGCGGGAGACGCCCACGCACAGTCGATTCGTGTTGGTCACGGGGTCGCTGGCGAACTGGTTGATGACCCAGCGGTGGGCCAGGGAGTCCCAGCGGACTTCGGGGTCCCCCAGGGAGGTGGTCGGAGCGTTCTCGCACGGTCCGCCGAACCCGCTGAACAGGGTCTGGGTCGTCAGCGGCCCCAGGAGCGTGGCACCGGACTTGGAGTACACCGCGAGTTCGAAGTTGGTGATCTCCATGATCTGGCGGGAGCCTACCGAGGCGTTGGGGTCAGGTGGGACGCCCCCGCCCTCCCGGATGCCCTCGAAGCTGACGCCCAGCCGGATCCGGCCCCGGCTGCCGTTGTGGTTCTGCACCACCCGATCGTGGCCGGCGGTCTTGGTGAGGGACGGGTGCGGCACCTTTCTGGGGGGCATGTCGCGGGGGACGGACCGCAGCGGTCTGGGTCTCTGCCACAGATCACGCAACGGTGGCGAGGTGTCATGGTGAACTGCGGGGCCGGAGTCAGGAGACCAAGAGGCGTGCGCGTGGACGGCCGGCTTGTGTGCGGCTGCGGCCGTGGGCGTGGCGGACCACGCCGGGGAGGCCACCAGCGCCGCTCCTGCTGAGGCGACGGCAACGATCGAATGCAAGGCACGGAGTACGTGCATCAATCCTCCGAATGGGTCGGTGAGTCGACCCGTTCGGCCGCCTGGTGACGGCCTCGTCCGGGGCAATCCCCACCTGTCCGTGGGGGTTGTCGTGACCTCCCCGCGGCCCGGGCACGCCGGGCACGTTTCGAGGCCGCAACATGAGGGCGGGCGACTCATCTGATTGCATGGAACCCAGTTATCCATCTGGTCCGCCCGGCGCCGGGGTGACCGGCACCGTGTCCGGGTGCGGCTCAGCCTTATGGCGCTGCCTGTATGACGGCCATTCGGGAACTGGCCGCTGCCCTCACCGTGGCGAGGATTGATGGTTCGGTGCCCCGCTCTAGCGGCTGCCCAGTCAACCAGGACGTTCAGCGAGCGTCACCGCAGGAAGCCGACCACGCTTCGCCGAGTGGTTGACGGCACTGTGGCCGCCGGTTCGAGGGAGACCAAAGGGACCGCCGACGGCGCCGGCGGCTGGCTGCGCCTGGCCGGCCCGGCCGAGTCCGTGCTGCGCACGCTGCAGCTCGTCGGCCTCGACGAGATCATCGGCTGCTACCCCACCCTCCGTGACGCCCTGAACGCCTGACGCTGCGCGCATGGGGCGCCCTGGTGGCATAGGCGGGGTCGTGAGGGGTTACCCGACGGGCATGGCGAGGCTGCATCTTCCAGGGCGGAAAGCACACCACGACAGCGACGAGGCGCCGGCACCCGAGGAAGCCGGGCCCGGGCCCGAGGTGGAGCGCCGGGCACCGGACACACCGGCCAAGCTGCCCAAGCGGGCCTGGGGCGGCGTGCTCAAGGGCGCCCTGCACGAGTTCAGGGACGACGAGCTCACCGACCGCGCGGCAGCCCTGACGTACTACGGGGTGCTGTCCCTGTTCCCGGCGCTGCTGGTACTCGTGTCACTGCTGGGCATCACCGGCAGGTCCGCGACCGACGCAGTGCTGGCCAACATCAAGAAGCTCGCTCCCGGCTCAGCCCGGGACATCATCACCCAGGCCGTGGAGCAGCTGCAGAGCAACGCCGGCGTCGGCTCCCTCATGGCCATTGTCGGCATCGCACTGGCGGTGTGGTCCGCCTCCGGCTACGTGGCCGCGTTCATTCGCGCGGCGAACGCCGTGTATGACATGCCCGAGGGCCGCCCGGTCTGGAAGATCCTGCCCGTGCGGTTGGGCGTGACGGTCGTGCTGATGGTGCTGGCGGTGGTCAGTGCGCTCATCGTCGTGTTCACCGGCGGCCTGGCCCGCCACGCCGGAGCCGCGCTGGGGATCGGCGACACTGCGTTGACCATGTGGTCGATCGCGAAATGGCCCGTCCTCGTGCTCCTGGTCACGATCATGATCGCGATTCTGTACTGGGCGAGCCCGAACGCGAAGGTGAAGGGCTTCCGCTGGATCACCCCGGGCAGTTTCCTCGCCCTGGTGATCTGGATGATCGCCTCAGCCGGGTTCGCGTTCTACGTGGCGAACTTCGCCTCCTACAACAAGACCTACGGCACCATGGCCGGCGTCATCGTCTTCCTCGTCTGGCTGTGGATCACCAACCTGGCCGTCCTGCTGGGTCTGGAATTCGACGCCGAGACCGTACGCCAGCGGGCCATCGCGGGTGGCCTGCCACCGGACACCGAGCCGTACACCCAGCCTCGCGACACTCGGAAGTGGGACGAGGACGACCGACGTCGGCTGGGTGAGGGCTGACCAGCTAGCCGATGATCTTGGGATGCGGCGCCGCGGCCGCGATGACGCAGTCCGGCCTGCAGGAACTTAAGAGGGACGGGAGGCGACCGCCGTGTCGAGCGCGCAGCCGCACCATGCCGGGTCCCGCCCCAGCGCGGACCGCTTGGGCCAGGAGCCGGTGGGCGAACCGGTGCAGCGGGCCTCGCAGCAGCTGACCGAGTTGGTGCGCGGAGAACTGCGCCTGGCGCAGGCGGAGATGAAGGAGAAGGGCCAGCACTACGGCAAGGGCGGTGGCCTGTTCGGCGGCGCCGGCGTGGTCGGCTTCCTGATGGCGCAGGGGCTGGTCGCCACCGTGATCGCCGCACTGGCGGTGGCGCTTCCGGTGTGGGCAGCCGGGCTGATCGTCACCGCGGTGCTGGGTGTGATCGCCGCGGTGCTGGCCATGAGTGGAAAGAAGCAGGTCGACCAGGCCGCGCCGCCCACGCCCGAGCAGACGGACGAGAACGTGAAGGCCGACGTGGCCGAGATCAAGGAGAGCGCACACCGATGACCCAGCCGCCTCACGAGGGCGGCGACGCACTGGTCGCACTGACCGTGGACGACTCCATTCCACAGCCGGTGCTGGCCGAGATCGCCGAGGAGATCGGTGTCACCTCGGCCTGCGCGGTCAACCTGTCGGACCGACCGCCCGGTTCGCCGTATCCGTCGTGGCCCGCCTCACAGAGGCGGGCCACGGACTGTGCGCCTGCTGTGTCCGGCGGACAACCAACTGTCCCGTTTCTAACGTCTGCATGTGCGACGGGCCCCGACGGGCAGCGGGAGCCGTCACGACGAGTAGGGGAGCGCGATGGGATGGGCCAGGCGAGTGGCCGCGCTGGTGTCGGGGATCCTGCTGAGTGGCTGTGTCTCTACGGGGACCGCGTTCGCCGCTTCCGGTCCGAAGCTCGACGTGGAGATGTTCGGCAGCGACTGGGCCCGCCCCGGGCAACTCGTGGATCTGTCCCTGGAGGGGGTGCCGCGGGGATCGAAGGCCGTGACCGCCATCTCGTCGGCGTTCTCCGGCCCGGTCGCCTTGAAGTGGTCCGACGACGACGGTCGCTTCGACGCGGCGGCCACGCTGGCCATGTCCGACAAGCCGGGTGTGTATCCGCTCGTCGCGAAGATCGGTGACCGTGCCGTGGCCCAGAACAAGATACGGGTCCTGCCGTCCCAGCGTCCGTCGTTCGAGGTGCAGTCTCTCCACGGCACAGCCGCCCGGCCGGGGGAGCAGATCGGCACGGAGTTCGACGACCTGTACCCGGGAGAGAATGGTACCGATTTCACCGTGCGTTCCACCGCACTGGCCGATCCGGTCCGGCTCGTCCACGACAACCAGTACGACCACTACACCCCCCGCCTGTTCACCGGCCGGCCGTACCTCCGCCCGGACGTGAAGGACGGTACGTACGCCTTCGACCTGTACGGACCGGATGGCCGCCGGGTCGCCGAGAAGTCCCTCACGGTACGGGCGGCACGGCCCGGTGACAGCGACTACCTGGGCAAGGCCCGCGGTCCGGCCTTCTCCCCGACGTTCGACCTCGACACCGCCCGCGAGCACGGCTTTCGGGTCCGCGCCGGAGGAAGGGTCTACGTGCTGTGGAAGGACACGTACCCGGACCCCGGCGAGGAGAACCGACTCTCCGCCGCCTCCCCGGCGTTCACCCAACCGGTCAACCTCAGGCGCGACGACACCAAGGCGGCGGACGGCGACGACCCGCGCTACTACGCCATGGCCACCGTTCGCATCGGTGTCACGCCCGGCACGTACCCGGTCACCGTGGTCGCGCACCACGGCCGGGTGAAGAGGACCGGCCAGCTGATCGTCACTGGCCGTCCGGTCGCCAAGCGCAGCGTCACCGCGGGCCGCGGCACCGGCTGGCTCGGCGCGTCCGGCGGCCTGCTGGTCCTCACCGCGCTCGGTGTGTACGTCGTCCGCAGGCGCCGCCACACCACGGCGTAGCGGCCACCGCCCGACGTCCGCCGACCGCCGCACCGGAAACGAGGCCGCCGTCTCGGTTCCGCGCCTCGAACGCACCACCACCCGGCTCGCGTCCACGGAGAGCAGGGCCCTGAACCCGTCTCACTGGGGCTCGCTGGCCCACCCCGGTAGCAGAGCCGGATCAGACACGGGGGTGGCCAGCATCGGCTCCGGCAGCGTCCACGTCACGCACGATGCCTTCCACCCGGGCCATCGGCTGCCCGGGTGACCGCCGCGGGACGGACCGGCCTTGGTCCGACCCGCGGTCGAGGCGAAGGGGACCCCGACCACGCTGCCGCTGACGGCGTCCACGGCTGAGTCAGCCGGTCACCGGGGCAAGATCGCCCCTCCTCCTGGTGCTCCAAGGCGAGTTCCTGGCGCAGGTCCAGGAAGCAGCGCAGCCACACGCCCGGCTCGCCGGGCTCCCGGGTCGTACGGTCCGCCGACGCGATCCGCCGGCGCGAACGGCGAGCAACTCCTGGACCGCGAACGCGGTCTCGTCAGACTGTTCAGCCATAGATCCGATCACGTGGGTATGGGCATGCCAAAAGAGAGGGTGATTCGTCCGCCGTCGGCGGCGCGGCACTCACGTGTTGGGCGCTCCTGTACGCAGGCCGTCCATGACCAGGTCGAAGAGCCGGGTGGCGCGTGATTGCCAGTCGTCGTGCGGATCGAGCTGCCACAGACCTGTGATGGCGAGGAGGAAGTCGTCCGCGGTGACTCCGGGCCGGATGGTGCCGGCTTCCTCGTTGGCGCGGAGCAGGCGTTCCGCCGCGGAGGCCACTGGCGTGGGGGACGGCTTCGCCGGGCCGCCCGGTGTGCCGGTCACCTGCCGGATCGCGTCGGCCAGTCCGGCTTTGGCCATGGCGAACTCGGAGAGCCGGTCCATCCAGGCGCGCAAGGCCTCATCGGGTGCCCGGGTCGCGAGAAGGTGGTCCGCGCAGTCCGCGACCTGCTGCATTTCATGGCGGTAGATTTCGAGGACGAGTGACTCGCGATTGGGGAAGTTGCGATAGAACGTGCCCTGTCCGACGCCGGCCTTCTTGGCGATCGCGCTCAGCGGGGTGTCCGCGCAGTGCGACAGTTCGGCGAGAGCGACTTGCAGGATGCGCTCGCGGTTGCGTTGTGCGTCCGAGCGCCGGGGTGAGTCCTTCTGTTGCGGCACTCGTCCTCCTCGATGGTTCGTGACCGAACCTGGCCCTTGCTAAGCGGACAGCTGTCCGTTAGGTTTCCTGTAGTGGACACCTGTCCGCTTACGTTCACCATAGCTGTGGACGCGACACTGCGGCAGTCGCCAACTGCCACTGCTCGGTCCGAGAAGCCGCACGCTTGCTTCGACTTCATGGTGCACGCCCGCACGATGCACTTTGCGCGCGCCCGGCACTCCGACTGCCGACCCTCTCCCGTCTGTCCTGGAAACGCGAAAGAAGCACCCCATGGCCTTATCGACGTCCAGTGTCATCACCCTGAAGATCAACGGCGAGAAGTACACACTGCCCGTCGACCACCGCACCACCCTGCTCGACGCGCTGCGCGAGCGTCTCGATCTCACCGGCACCAAGAAGGGCTGTGACCAGGGGCAATGCGGCGCCTGCACCGTTCTGCTCGACGGGCGCCGGGCCGTCGCCTGCCTGCAACTGGCCGTCGCGGCCGAGGGCCGCGAGATCACCACCATCGAAGGCGTGGCCGACGGTGAGCGGTTGCACCCCGTTCAGCAGGCGTTCCTCGATCTGGACGGTTTCCAGTGCGGCTACTGCACTCCCGGACAGATCTGTTCGGCGATCGGGGCGATCGAGGAACACGCGGCGGGCTGGCCCAGTGCCGTCACCGAAGACGTCCGTCCCGAAGCGGGGCCACCGGCCCTGACCGCCGACGAGATCCGGGAGCGGATGAGCGGCAATCTGTGCCGCTGCGGCGCGTACGTCTCGATCGTCGAGGCGGTGGCCCGCGCGGCGGAATCCCGGACGGGCGAGGGACGCGTGAACCCCGCAGCGGGTGCGAAGGAGGCCGTGGCATGAGGGAGTTCGGCTATCAGCGGGCGTCCGACGTCGCCGGCGCCGTCGCTCTGCGCGGCGCCGATCCGGACACACGCTTCCTCGGTGGCGGCACCAACCTCGTCGACCTCATGAAGACCGGTGTCGAGCGACCCGCCCGGCTCATCGACATCCGTGAACTTCCGCTCGACGAGATCGAGACGACGTCCGACGGCGGTCTGCGAGTCGGGGCCACCGTCACCAACGGGGACTTGGCCGCCCACCCCGAGATCCGGCGCCGCTACCCGGCGCTCGCACAGGCGGTGCTGGCGGGCGCCTCCGGGCAACTGCGCAACATGGCCACGGTCGGTGGGAACCTGCTGCAGCGCACCCGCTGCGGCTACTTCACCGACGTCACCAAACCCTGCAACAAGCGTGTGCCCGGCAGCGGTTGCCCCGCCATCGAAGGTGAGCATCGCAACCACGCGATCCTGGGCGCCTCCGACCGCTGCGTGGCCGTACACCCCTCGGACATGGCCGTGGCCCTGACCGCATTCGACGCCCTCGTGACGTACGAAACGGCCGACGGGACCGGCGAGTTGCCACTCGCCGAGTTCTACCTGCCTGTCGGCGGCACCCCGCACCTGGAGACGGCCCTGCCCCCGGGCGCGCTGATCACCGGCGTCACCCTGCCGCCCTCCCCGGTCGCTGCGCGCTCGCGTTACCGGAAGGTACGTGAACGGGCTTCGTACGCCTTTGCGATCGGATCGATCGCCGCCGCGCTGGACGTGCGGGAGGGCGCCGTGCACGACGTGCGCCTCGCCTTCGGGGCCGTCGCGTCGCGGCCCTGGCGGGCCCGGACGGCCGAGCGGGTACTGACCGGGGCGCCGGCCGGTCCCGAGACGTTCGCCGCCGCCGCGGACGCCGAACTGGCGGCGGCGAAGCCGCTGCCCCACAACGGATACAAGGTCACGCTGATGCGCAACCTCGTCGTGGCCGTCCTGTCCGAACTCGCCGAGGAGACCGCCCGATGACCACCGCGACATCCCGCACCACGGCGGCGAAGGGCTCCGTCGGCACCGCGCACACCCGTGTGGAGGGTCGCGAGAAGGTCACCGGCGCGGCCCGCTACGCCGGAGAGATCCCCTTCGCGGGCCTCGCCCACGGCTGGCTCGTGCTGTCCACCGTCGCCCGCGGCCGCATCCGGTCGATCGAGACCGAGCCCCTTCTCGCGATGCCGGGCGTTCTCACCGTGCTGCACCATCACAACGCCCCGCGCCTCGACACCGACTACGTCGGCCTGCTGGGAGCCCCGGACCCAACCGTGGCCGTCTTCCAGCACGACCGGGTACCGTACCTCGGCTGGCCGGTCGGTCTGGTCGTCGCCGAGACCTCCGAGCAGGCGAGGGAGGCCGCCGAGGCGCTCGTGGTGCACTACGAGCAGGAGCCGCACGACATCGCGTTCTCCGCGGACCGCCCGGACGCCTACGCGGTGGACGGCCATATGCCGGGGGTGGCGGAAAAGGGTGACCTGGACGCCGAACTCGCCGCGTCCGCCGTCGTCGTGGACGAGGAATACACCACGCCCGAAGAGCACCACGGCATGATGGAGCCGCACGCGGCGGCGGCCCGCTGGGACGGCGGCCGGCTCGAGGTGGTCGACTCCAACCAGGGCACCACCTGGGTCGCGTCCGAGTTGGCGAACCTGTTCTCGCTCGACCCGGAGTCGGTGCGAGTACGGTCGGAACACGTCGGCGGCGGTTTCGGCAGCAAGGGCGTCCGCGCACACCAGGTGGCCGCCGTGATGGCCGCGACCGTCCTCCAGCGTCCGGTCCGGGTCGTCATGACACGCCGGCAGATGTTCTCCCTCACCGGCTACCGGAGCCCCACGACGCAGCGGATCAGGCTCGGCGCCGACGCCGACGGGCGGCTGCGCGCGCTGGAGCACCGTTCCTTGAGCCTCACGTCGACCGTGCACCAGTTCGTCGAGCCGTGTGCCGGCGTGGCCAGGGTGATGTACGACGCCGACGCCCACCACACAGCCAACCGGGTCGTGCGGCTCGACCTGCCGACGCCGACGTTCATGCGCGCGCCGGGTGAGGCACCGGGGTCGTTCGCCGTGGAGTCGGCGCTCGACGAACTCGCCGAGAAGTGCGGGATCGACCCCATCACGCTGCGGATGCGCAACGAGCCCGAGCGGGGTCCCGTCTCCGGGCTGCCGTTCAGCAGCCGCAATCTGCTCGCCTGTTTCCGGGAGGGCGCCCGCAGGTTCGGCTGGGCGGACCGGGACCCGCGCCCCGGCCTGCGCCGCAACGGGCGCTGGCTGCTCGGGACCGGCACGGCGGCGGCGTCCTTCCCCGCTGGAGCCATGCCGTCCACGGCGGCCGTGACGGCCGAGGCCGACGGAACCTTCACCGTACGGATCAACGCGGCGGACATCGGAACGGGCGCCAGGACCGCGCTCACCCTGGTCGCCGCCGACGCGCTGGGGACGGAACCGGACCGCGTCCACGTATGCATCGGGGACAGCGATTTCGGGCCGGCTGGGATCGCCGGCGGTTCCATGGGCACCCGGTCCTGGTCCTGGGCCGTCACGGCCGCCGCCGGGGAACTGCGGGAGCGGCTCGTGCCGGGCGCCCACATCCCCCCGGAGGGCATCACCGTACGGTCGGACACCACCGAGGCCCTCGCGGCCCTCGCGCAGAAGGAACGGCACTCCTTCGGAGCGCAGTTCGCCGAGGTCGCTGTGGACCCCGCCACCGGCGAGGTGCGCGTGCGCCGCATGCTCGGAATCTTCGCGGCGGGCCGGATCATCAACCCGCTGACGGCCCGTAACCAGTTCCTCGGAGGAATGGTCTGGGGCATCTCCATGGCCCTGCACGAGGAGGCGGTCCGGGACCGGGCCTCGGGTGGCCACTACGCCGCCGACCTCGCGGGCTACCACGTCGCCGTCAACGCCGACGTGCCGCACATCGAGGCGGACTGGATCGACGACCCGGACCCCGACGACCCGGTCGGGATCAAGGGCATCGGCGAGGTCGGCATTGTGGGTGCCGCGGCGGCGGTCGCCAACGCGGTCTGGCACGCGACGGGGACCCGCCACCGGAACCTGCCCATCCGGCCTGACCGCGTCCTCATGGCGGGCCGGAATGCTTGACATCGCCTCCGAGCTGAACGGCTGGATGGAGGAGGGACGGGACTTCGCCGTCGCCACCGTCGTGGCCGTCGGCGGCAGCGCTCCCCGGGGTCCCGGGGCCGCCCTGGCGGTCGACAGCGCCGGCGCGGTCATCGGCTCGGTCTCCGGCGGCTGCGTGGAAGGAGCGGTGTACGACCTGTGCGTCCAGGCGCTCGAGGACGGCGAAACCGTCCTCGAGCGGTTCGGCTACAGCGACGAGGACGCCTTCGCCGTCGGGCTGACCTGCGGCGGGGTCATCGACGTGATGATCACGCCGGTCCGCGTGGACGCGCCCGCCGCGGCGGTGTTCCGGCAGGCGTTGTCGGCCGCCGTCCGGGGCGAGCCGGTCGCCGTCGTCCGAGTCGCCCGGGGCCCGGCCGGCCTCCTCGGTGCGGCCCTGCTCGTACGCCCGGACGGAACGCACGAAGGCGGGCTCGGTGGTCACCCGGAGCTGGACCGGACGGCGGCGGCCGAGGCCCGGGCCATGCTGGACACCGGGCGCACCGGCACGGTCGGTCTCTCCGAGGACGGTTCGCGCTGCCCCGGCGGTCTCACGCTGCTCGTCGAGGCGAACGTACCGCCGCCCCGCATGATCGTCTTCGGCGCGATCGACTTCGCCGCGGCGCTCGTGCGCGCGGGCAAGTTCCTCGGCTACCACGTGACCGTGTGCGACGCCCGCCCCGTCTTCGCCACCCGGGCCCGCTTCCCCGAGGCCGACGACATCGTCGTCGACTGGCCGGACCGCTACCTGCGGCGCACTGCGACGGACGGACGCACGGCCCTGTGCGTGCTCACCCACGACGCCAAGTTCGACGTCCCCCTGCTGGAGTCGGCCCTGCGGATGCCGGTCGCGTTCGTCGGCGCGATGGGCTCACGCCGCACCCATGAGGACCGCACCCGGCGGCTGCGTGAAGCCGGCCTGAGCGATCATGAACTGGCCCGGCTGAGGTCGCCGATCGGCCTGGACCTCGGCGCCCGTACGCCCGAGGAGACCGCGCTGTCCATCGCGGCGGAGATCGTCGCGACCCGGCGCGGAGGGACGGGCGTCCCCCTGACTGATTCCAAGACGACGATCCACCACGACGGACCACGTGTCGCGTAAGGGGAAGGCGGGCCCATGGCATGGGCCCGCCCTCCTGCGTCACCGCATCCCGGTCTTCCGGCCAAGGGGCTCGGCAGCCGGCCGGTGCTGCTTCGGCCGAAGCCCGGCCTGCGCCCGACCGTCAGAGATCTGTCCGGCGTGGATGCGCGGAAGCTCCGCGATGGCCATCGGGTAGTGGCGCCGGATCGGTGAGACAGGTCGCTGGGATCGGTGTTGGCGCCGGCGCCGCAGAGGACGACGGCGGGCGTCTCGGGGTCGGTGCGGGTGCCGAATATGACGTCCGAACTGGTCAGGGCACCGAGGCCACCGCTACGGCGCCAACCCGCGCCGCCCCTGCTGACCAGCCGCAGCGGCTCCGGTGCTGCCACCCCAATGACGGGCTTGCCGACCCGCGTCCCGTCCGGGCAGCAATTGCGCTGCCTGGTGGCGCGTGTGTTCCGCGGCGCGTTGAGCTTCGGCAACGACGTCACCTCGCTCGCGTATCAGGTCCTCATAGATCGGCAAGCGATCGTTTCCAGTGGAGCTGTGTGTCATGGTCGGCCCACTTTCATGGCGATCAATAAAGAGGCCGGTCCGCTGTCAGGCTCGGTTGAGTCGAGCAGCGATCCCGTGGCCGATTAGCAAATAGATGACGGCCGGAAGGCCGTAGTTGAGGACAACGCGTAGCCACTCGGTGTCCATCGTGAAAATGTCCTGTGACCACCAGGAAAGCCAGCCTGCCGTGCCCCGCACGAATGTGACGAAGACATTCCCGCGGTTCGCGTCGAGCAGGAACAACACGATCCACAGTCCCAACAGGCCCGCCGCGATGTCGGCGATCGTGCAGATGGTGATGGCCGTACGCCGGGTGGTGGCCTGGCGGCGCAGAGAGCCGTCCGGACCCGGCGGCTCGTTGTACGCCTGGTATCCGGGAGCCGGGTCGATATTTCTCACAGGGATTTCCGATCTGACGTAGTGCCGTGTCTGCGCGCTCGCGCCAGGGCACCCAGATTCAGCCGGTCGGTACCCCGGTTCTCCCTAGTTCTGCGTTCCGCATGCACTGCAGCGTTACACCGACGGCTGGGATGCCCCTAAAATGGCTGCCTATACAGGCAATTGCCTGCATGTTCGTATGTCTGGGCAGTTTTCCGGACTGAACGGAGGAGTGTGATTCGGGTGCCGCCGCAGCCCTCGGCCGCCAGTATTCGCGTATTTCATGACCAGATTTGAAGAAGTTCAGGTCATTCCTTCACACAGTTGCCGGTCTCGCAAGCATTCCCGTCCCCCCCCGGTGGCACTCCTGACCTGCGGTGCGCTGTTGGAAGGGACCCCGCGCGGGGTCATGGCGCCCATCCTCCGGGGGAGGCCTTGCAGGCGCCGACGTGCTGGGGCAGGTCCGGTTCCCCCGTGCAGGGCCTGCCCCGCCCTCCCAGCTCGGAGCGCTGTCTGGCGGTCGGCGCCCCAGGGGTGTAAGGGCCTCCATTCCGGATGCGCTGTAGGAGTGGGCCCAGGGGAGTCACCGAAAGGTGCGAGCAGAGCAGGTCGCGCGGCGGCGCCGGGTGGTACAGGTGGGTGCCGCTGCGCACGGCGGTGCTCAGCCGCCCGAGCAGCGATCCGGAGAACACGCCGGCCCGTCCCAGACCGGTCCACAGGTCCGCGAGCCGGGCCACCGACGCCCTTGACGGGTCGGCCGCGACGGCCGCGCCGTTGATCGCGCCGACGGAGGTGCCGACGACGAGGTCCGGGTGCACGGCGGCGGCGAACAGCGCCTTGAGCATGCCGACCTCGTAGGCGCCGAGTGCACCGCCGCCGCCCAGGACGAAGGCGCGGGTCGGTGGACGGGTGGGCCGACTGTCCTCCATGGCCGAAGGGTGCCCCGGCACGGCGCCGCCAGCCACTGCAGGCTCCCCCACGGACCGCGACGGCGGCCGTGAGCACCCGGCGGCTCCGGCACGGTAAGCGATGCCCGCCGTGGCCGGCCGGTGTGCGTGCCGCGGTGCCGCATGCCGAGGAAGGCCGAGGAGCGGGGTCGGCGTGGCGGCGGCCCCGGCAGGACGCGCTTCGTCCAGGTCACCCGAAAGGCGGCACATCACTGAGGGCAGGGCGGGTAAACGGGCTGCGCACGCCTCATCACGGGTCGGGAAGGACGGGGTCCATGAGCAGGTCGGACGAGACCGCCGTCCCGGAGACCGCCGGACGTGCGCGCGTGGACGCGGTGCGCGGGGGTCGCCGCAGGAAAGCTCAGTGGTGGGCCGCGTTACGCCGGACGCCTGTGGCCATCTGGAACGACGACGTGACGGACTGGGCGGCCGCTCTTACCTACTACGCGGTCCTGGCGCTGTTTCCCGTACTGCTGGTGCTCCTGTCGGTGCTGGGGCTCACCATGCCCACGGCGAAGCCCGAAGTGATCGACCGGGTCACCCGGATGGTCCCCGCCGAATCCAGGGGCCTGATGCGCGGTGCCCTGCTGCAGATGGGCGACCAGTCCTCCGCGGCCTGGCTGGTCCTCTTCTTCGGCGCGGCGGGAGCCCTGTGGTCGGCCTCCAGCTATCTGAGCGTCTTTCGCCGGGCCCTGCACGCCATGCACCACGTCAGCGCGCACCGGCCGGTGTGGCGGACCGCCCCGCGCATCGTCATCACGGCAGTGGTGCTGATCGCCCTGTTGCTGAGCACTACGCTCTCGCTGCTGCTGAGCGGCAGTCTGGCGCGCCGTCTGGGCCGGGCACTGGACATGGGCACGGTCCCCCAGGCCGCATGGGACACGTTGCGCTGGCCGGTGCTGGCGGCGGTGGCCGTCACCCTGGTCCTGGTGCTCTACCGCTCCGGCCCCGCGGCCTCGCGTCCGCTGCGCAGAATGGCTCCGGGGGGCGGCCTGGCGATCGTGCTGCTGCTGTCGGCCTCCTTCGGTTTCACTGTCTACGCCTCCCACGCGAGCACGTACCACCGCCTGTACGGCTCCCTGGCAGGGGTGGTGGTCTTCCTCGTCTGGCTGTGGCTGTCCAACCTCGCCCTCCTCGCAGGTGCCCAGTTCAACGTCGAACTGGCCAAGCAGGCCGACCGCGCGCCCGTGCGCAACCCCTGAAGGGAGTGTCCGGCGGAGCGGCGCTCGCCTCGGCGGGATCGGCGTGCATGGTCTGCGAGACCGTCATGTTCGCTGATGCGACGGGCTACGGCTGCCATTCCGCGGCGGGTGCGCCGGTGCGGTCGAGCGGTGCGCGGACAGGTGTCTCAGGGGCCGCGGGCCTGAGTGACGCGGTAGGCCGGCCGTGGCCGAAGGCGGCCTCGACGAAGCACTGGTCGTGGGCCGACTGCGCGCCGTGCCGCAGGGCGCGTTCCACAGCGGGACGGGACGGCGGTGCGCTGCGGGACCAGCCGTCCCGCAGCAGGGACACCGCGAAACCGGCGAGGAACGCGTCGCCGCAGCCCATGGTGTCGGCCATGGACCGTGCGTCCGCCGCGAACGCCGGCGCCGTCACCGCGCTTCGGCCGTCGTACACGATGGCCCCCGCCAGGCCGCGCGTGGCCAGGACCATGCGTGCCCCGCGCGCCACCACGTCCTCCAGCAACCGCTGGGTGGCGGCCTCGTCCAGGCCCGAGCAGGACAGCAGGGCCAGGTCCAGGTGCGGGCAGACGTGGTCGAGGTAGGCGGGGGTGCGGAACTCGTCGTCGTCGGAGAGGTCGAAGCTGACCAGCGGGCCGGCCCCGGCGAGCTTGGGCAGTTCGCTCTCGGCGTGCGAGTACACGCTGGAGTGCACGAGCGAGAACGACGCCGCGTACGCCAGCAGGGCCTCGTCCAGGACCAGCGGTTCCCGTACGGTGACGCCCCCGCCGTTGTAGCCGAGGAACACCCGGTCGCCGCCTTGGACATGGAGGGTGGAGACGCCGGACTCGCCATGGCGTACCACGCTGCGCTCCACCGCGACGCCTTCGGCGGCGACCGCCGTACGGAGGAAGGTGCCAAGGTCGTCGTCTCCGAATACCCCCAGATAGGCGGTGTCGAGACCGAGACGGCGGGCGTAGACGGCGACGTTGACGCAGTTGCCGCCCGGGTAGTCGATGCCGCGGTCCACGAAACGGTCCACGACGTTGTCGCCGAAACCGAGGATGTTCATCAAGTCTCCAGAAGCGCGGGCGCCGCACGGGTGCGCGGCGCCCGCTCGGGGCGTGCCGGTGCCCGGGCACCGGCATGTCGGGGCGGATGGACGGCGGTGGGACGGTGGGCGGTCAGTAGTCCATGACGCGGTAGTAGCGGCGCAGGTCCAGGGAATGGTCGCGCACCCGCGCCAGGTGCTTGCTGACTCGGTCCATCACGGTGTCCATGACCAACGGTGCCAGCAGACCGCGGAACTCGGGGCTGATGCCGTCCAAGGGGTGGTCGCGGGTGTCGAAGACGGTGACGTCCTTGGAGACGCGGCGGGCGAACGCCTCGGCCCGGTCGGTGAGCGCGCGGGTCTCGTCCTCGCCCTGGAAGACGATCACGCTGGTGTCCTCCTCCAGCAGTTCCAGCGAGCCGTGGAAGAACTCGGCGCTGTGCACCCGGGAGGTGCGCAGCCACTGCATCTCCTCGAGGATGCACATGGAGTACAGGTAGGTGAATCCCCAGAGGTTCCCGCCGCCGATGAGGAAGTGGTAGTCGGTCTCCTTGTGGGCCTCGGCGAAGTCGGACGCCGCGGGCTCGGCCCGGCGGGCGACCTCAACCAGGATGCGGGGCAGGCCTGCGAGTTCGTCGGCGAGGCGGTCATAGCCCTCGAACTCGTTGCGCCTGGACAGCAGTCGGCCCATGAACAGCAGCATCTGGACGTCGAACGGCCAGGCCTTGGGTGCGGAGACCAGCGCGGTGTCGACTCGCCGGGCGACGGGGGAGTCGGGGTGGCCGGTGAAGCCGATCGTGTGAGCGCCCCGTTCCTTGCAGTAGTCGATGGCCTTGATGCTGTCCTCGGTGGTGCCGGAGACCGAGGTGAAGACGGCGGCAGTGCGCTCGCCCAGGCGGGCGTCGCCGGAGACGACCAGCTCTGCGGCGACGGCCGCCCGCACCGGTAGCACCGAGGTGCGCCGGGCCAGGTGCTCGTAGGGCCACATCTGGGCGTAGGTGCCGCCGGCGCCCACGAGGAGGACGTTGTCGTAGCCCTCGTCCACGAGACGGTCGACGACCTCCTCGATCCGGGGGCGCAGCGCCAGGAGGCTTTCGGTCTGGGCGACGAACTCGGCTTCGTTGAAAGAGAGCACGGTGATGGTTTCCTTTGGAGGGGGCGGTGTCCGCACCGGCCGCGGCGGGCCGGTGTGCTGAGGGGCGCGGGTGCGCGGGAGGCGGGGGTGCGGGGTCAGGCCGCGCGGCGCCGGGAGAACAGGGCGTTCGCGCCGGCGAGGATCAGGCCGCCGACGAAGATCAGTGTTCCCATGACGTTGACCTGCGGGGGAACACCGGTACGGCTGGCGCCGTACACCCACAGCGGGAAGGTGACCGTCCGGCCGGCGTTGAAGCTGGTGACGACGTAGTCGTCGATGGACAGGGCGAAGCACAGCAGGGCGCCCGAAGCCACACCAGGCAGCAGCATCGGCAGGGTGACCAGCCGGAACGCCGTCCACGGCCCGGCCCCCAGGTCCCGGGCCGCCTCCTCCAGCGTCGGGTCGTGCCCCGCCATGCGGGCCCGTACGGTGATGGCCACGTACGGGATACAGAACGCCACGTGGGCGAGGAGGATGGTCCAGTATCCACGGGGCACGCCGAGGACGATGAACAGCGACAAGAGGGCTGCGCCCAGGGCTATTTCGGGGGCGGCGATGGCGGCGAACAGCAGCAGGTCGACGGAGCCGCGGCCGCGGAAGCGGTGGCGGCCCAGGGCCAGCCCGATCGGGGTGCCCAGCAGGGTGGCGACGACCGTGACGACCAGCGCGACGGTGAGGCTGTTGACCAGCGCCGAGGTCAGGTTGGGGATGGCGAACAGGTGGCGGTACCAGGTGAGGGTGAAGCCCTGCCAGGTGAAGTTCACCTTGCTGTGGGTGTCGTTGAAGCCGAACAGGACCATGACGGCGATCGGCAGCAGCAGCCAGGCCAGCACCAGCCAGGTGTAGACGGTGAGCGTGGGGCGGCGGCGAGGGCTCCTGTCGGAGTGGGGTTGGGGCGCCGCGGCCGCGTCCTGGGCGGGGGTGACGGTTTCCGTGGTCATCGCGCGGCCGCCTCCAGCACGTCCTCGGTGCCCAGGGCGCGGGCGTAGGCGAACACGGCCAGCAGCAGGACGCCCATGAGCACGAAGGACAGGGCGGCGGCGGCCGGGTAGTCGAGGTTGGTGAAGTACTCGGTCTGGATGATGTTCCCGATCATGGTGGTCGAGGGGCCGCCGAGGATGCCGGCGTTGACGTAGTCGGCGGAGGCGGGCACGAAGGTGAGCAGCACGCCCGCGAACACGCCGGGCAGGGACAGCGGCAGCACCACGCGCCAGAAGGTCTGCGCCCGGGAGGCGTACAGGTCGGTGGAGGCCTCGATCACCTTGGCGTCCATCCGCTCCAGGGCCACGTACACGGGCAGCACCATGAAAGGGAGGAAGTTGTAGGTCAGTCCGCCGATCACCGCGTACGGGGTGGCCAGGACGTGGAAGCCGGCGGGCAGCAGCCCGAGGTGCTTGAGCGGGCCGAGCAGGACGCCGTTGTCGGCGAGCACCACGTTCCAGGACTGGGTGCGGATGACGAAGGAGACGAAGAAGGGCAGCAGAAGCAGGAAGAGGAACACCGACTTGTGCCGGCCGGCCCGGAAGGCGATCCAGTAGGCCACCGGGTAGCCCACGACGGCGCAGCCGACGGTGGCCGCTGCGCCGTAGAGGAGGGAGCGGACCAGCTGCACGTGGTAGGTCTCCACCACGGCGGCGTAGGTGCGGAAGTGGAAGGTCTGGCGGAAGCCGTCGATGAAGTCGCCGGTCTGCAGGGACAGCGACACCATGACGATCACGGGGGTGATGAAGAAGGCGGCCAGCCACAGCCAGCCGGGCAGCACCATCAGATACGGGGCCAGCCCCGCGCCGGGGCGGCGTCGGCGGGGGGTCAGGACTGGTAGATCGGTTCGAACAGCGCGTTCCACTGCTTCTCCTCCGCTTCGTCGAGCACCCGCAGGTGGCGCAGCTTGGATTCGTCGGCCTTGGTCGGGAAGACCAGGGGGCTGCTGCTCAGGGAGTCGAGCAGGGTCCGGCGCTTGCCGGTGGCGGCGGCCGCGTCGCGGGCGATGACCGACCGGGCATCGGGGACGGGGCTGACGAACTGCACCGTCTCGCTGATCCTCGCGGCGACGTCGGGCCGGTAGACGTAGTCCATGTAGGTCAGGGCGTCGACGGGGTGGGCGGCCGTCGAGGGGATGCAGAGGTTGTCGGTCCACAGCAGTCCGCCCTCGTCGGGGATGACGAACTCCAGCCGTGAACCGCTCTGGTTGGCCTGGAAGATGTCACCGGAGTACACCAGCGAGGCGTACAGGTCACCGCGTTGGAGGGAGGACTGGTAGGTGGTGGTGCTGTAGGAGCGCACGAGGCCGGCGTCGCGCTGCTTGCGCAGCCAGGCGGCGGCCTTGCGCCAGTCGGCGTGGGTGGACTTCTCCGGGTCGACGCCGATGGCGAGCAGGGCGACGTTGCCCATCTGCACCGCGTCGTTCCACATGCCGATCTTGCCGCTGAGCTTCGGGTCGAGCAGGTCCTGCCAGCTGGTGATCCTCCGGCCCACCTTGGCCGGGTCGTAACCGATGCCGGTCATGCCGGACTGCCAGGGCACGGTGTAGACGTTGCCGCGGTCGAAGGAGGAGTTCTTGAACGCGGCCCCGCCGTACCTGGCGAAGTGGGGCAGGCGGCTGTGGTCGAGTGGGGCGAGGTAGCCCAGTTCGATGTACTTGGTCAGGTAGCTGTCGCCGCCGACCACCATCAGGTCGTAGCCGATGCCCTGTCCGGAGGCGAACTCCGGCTGGATCTTGCCGAACCAGGAGGCGCTGTCGTCGATCACCTCCTCGTAGGTGACCTTGATGCCGGTCGCGTGGGTGAACGCCGCCAGGGTGGGGTGCCGGCTCTGGTCGGCGGGGTCGGTGTCGATGTACTGGGTGTAGTTGGCGAAGCTGAGCCGGTCCTTCTTCTTCCGGCCGGTCCAGAAGTCGCTGACGGCGGCGGCGATCTCGGCGGGCGTGCGGGGCACGGGCTTGCGGGCGCCCGGCACGCTGCACGCGGCGAGCGGGGCCAGGGCGGCGGCGCCGAGTGCGGCGCGCAGCAGACCGCGCCGGGAGCAGCGGCGCTCGGTCAGTCCGCGCAGCCAGGGCGCGGGAGGTGTGGGCTGCAGGGGCATGGTGGTGGACCTGTCGTCAGCTCGGGGTGAGAGAACCGGAGTCGGGGGCGATCCGGCCGGCGGCGGACGTGGCCGGTACGGTGGGCGGGGCGCCCAGGGGGTAGGAGTGGGCGGTCGCCCAGGACAGCCAGACGGTGTCGCCGCGGGCCGGTACGACGGACGCCGTGCCGTCGTTGGGCTGGAAGACGGTCATCTCCGCGCCGGTGCTCGTGGCCACCGTGTAACTGGTGGAGGTGCCCAGGTAGACCACCTCGCGCACGGTCCCGCGGATGCGGCTGGCGGCGCCTGTCGGGCCGGTGGTCATGGTGATCTTCTCCGGCCGTACCGTGAGCCGGACGTCCGCTCCGGCGCCGGGCGCGGCGGACACCGGGACGGTGATGCGCTGTCCGTCGTCCAGGTCGATCACCCCGCCCTCGGGTCCGGTGCTGGTCAGACGCCCGCTGATCAGGTTCGAGGTGCCGATGAAGCCGGCGACGAACGCGGTGGCGGGCCGCTCGTAGACCTCCTGCGGGGGAGCGACCTGCTCGATCAGCCCGCCGTTCATCACCGCGATCCGGTCCGACATGGTCAGCGCCTCGGCCTGGTCGTGGGTGACGTAGATGAAGGTGATGCCCACCTCGCGCTGGATCCGCTTGAGCTCCAGCTGCATGGACTGGCGCAGCTTCAGGTCGAGCGCGCCCAGCGGTTCGTCCAGGAGCAGGGCGCGCGGGCGGTTGACCAGAGCCCGCGCCAGGGCCACGCGCTGCTGCTGGCCGCCGGAGAGCTGCCGGGGGCGCCGGTCGGCCTTGTCGGCGAGTTCGACGGTGTTCAGGATGCGGTCGACCCGGTCGTGGATCTCGTCCTTGGGCACACGTCGGCGGCGCAGCCCGAACGCCACGTTGTCGGCGACGCTCAGGTGCGGGAAGAGCGCATAGGACTGGAACACCATATTGATGTCCCGCTTGTTGGCCGCGACACCGACCATGTCCCGGCCGTGCAGCAGGATCTGCCCGCTGCTCGGCTCCTCGAACCCGGCGATCATCCGCAGGGTGGTGGTCTTGCCGCAGCCGGACGGCCCGAGCAGGGAGAAGAACTCTCCCTCGCCGATGGTGAGGTTCACCCCTCGTACCGCCGCTGTGTCGCTCACGCCGCCGAAGTCCTTGACGACGTCGACGAGGGTGATGGCCGGGCCTGCGGTGGCCGGTGGTGGCGAGAGAGTGTCGGTTGCCATCGCGGAGACCTCCGGAGTTCGGATGGGGGAGAAGCGGGCGGCCGTCGGGCGGGGCGCGGGGACGGCCGTCCGGAAGGCGGCGGGCGGATGCGTTCAGCGAGAATTGATAACGTTACCAACGCGGTCGTACCTTACCCACGGCCCGGCGCCTCGCGTCAATGGTTGAATGGCGCTGAATTCCACCGCCCCGTTCCCCCGGTGTTCGCCGGGCCGACATGGAGAGAGCCGGACATGCCCCCAGAAGCGCAGCCGCGGCGACGCGTGACCATCCCGGACGTCGCCCGGCACGCCGGTGTGGGACAGGCGACGGCCGCACGCGTCCTCGGTGGGTACGGATCGGCGAGCGCGGCCACCCGGGAACGGGTGCTGGCCGCCGCCGCCGAGCTCGGCTACAGCACCAACGCCGTGGCCCGCAGCATGATCAGCGGCCGCACCGACACCCTCGGAGTGGTCGTCGCCGACGTGGAGAACGCCTACTTCGCCCGCGCGGTGCGCGGCATCGCCGACGTCGCGGCCAAGGCGGGACTGCAAGCCATCCTCGCCAACAGCGACGAGGACAGCGAGAAGGAGAAGGCCGCGGTCCAGCTGTTCATCGAGCGCCGCGTGGACGGACTCGTGGTGGCACCGGCCGCCACCGACGACGAACACCTCGCCCGGGCCGTCTCCGCCGGCATCCCGGTGGTGCTCCTCGACCGTGTCCTCACCGGAGCCGCACTGGACACCGTGGTCGTCGACAACCGGGGAGCGGTCAAGGCGGCGGTGACCCGGTTCACCGACGCCGGACACACCCGTATCGCGGTGATCACCTCGGCCATGCCCGGCGACGACGGCGCGCGGCTCGCGCCAGGCGCGGACATCTGGACGACCACGGAACGCGTCGCCGGCTACCGCCAGGCCCTGCGCGCGGCCGGCATCCCGCGCTCCGCGGAACTGATCCGGCACACCGGCTACGAGCGGGCCTGGGCACGCTCGGCCGTACTGGAACTGATGACCTCCGACGACCGCCCCACCGCGCTGTTCACCACCGACAACGTGGCCACGCTCGGCACCCTGGACGCCCTGCTCGACCTCGACGCCCACATCCCCGGCGACGTCTCGGTCATCGGCTTCGACGACGCGGAGTGGACCACCCTCGTCCGGCCGCGGCTGAGCGTGGTCAGCCAGCCCGTGCAGGAACTGGGCGGACTGGCCGCGGACATCCTGATCCGCCGCATCAACGGAGCCACAGCCCGCCCCCGCCGGCACACCCTGCACACCACCTACATCGACCGCGAGTCGACCGGCGCCGCCCCCACCCACGTACGACGCCTCCGCGCCCCGGCGAACCACCCGTAGAACGACGACGGCGCCCGCCGCGTCCGCCGATCGGCCCGCTCTCCCGCGGCCGGCGTCACGCCGCGGGGACGCCCGGTGCGCGCGGCTCTTTGAACGGGTTTGGTCGGCCTGCCGGTTGGCCGATCGTGGTCGTCGGCACGAACCCCTTCAGGGGCGACTACCTTCAGGGACGACTCCGGACGTCGCCGTCCACCGGGACACCGCCTCGGCTGTCGGCCGGAAGTCCTTGTACTGGATGTGCTCGGGTTCCGGCGGTGCGGCGAGTGGGGCCCCTGCTCGAAGGACTTGCGGGAGCGTGCCGGGCGTCGCGACGGGGCGAACGTCGCCTGCCGCACCACGAATCGAATTCCTGTTTGGCACGGCGATCGCCGCGGTGGCGGCCGCAGCGGTCACCTACACCTTCCACCACTACCGCCTGGACGGCCGGTCCACCGTCCGCGTCCCCACCGGCGCTCGGCCGCAACTCCCGCCACGACGTCTACCAGGACCGCCGCGCCTATGTCTGGAACAACATCTCCGACACCGCCACCCTGCGCAACAACCACCACCAGTTCGTCGACTCCGTCTCCTGGGGTGGCTACCGCCACCGCTGACCGGCGAAGGGCGCGGCCGGTTGTCGCTGAGATCGGCAACCGGGTGCGCTCACCACTGGGAGTGCAGCAGAGGCGGGTGACGGCCGGTGTCGCTGTCACCCCGCCCCTCCACGGGCTGCCGCCCGCGTCATTGACCAGACGTCGAACATGCGCGGCAACGTCTGAGACCGAACCCGCGTGCCGCCGGTGCCGAGCATCTACGAGTTGGCTTCGTTGATCTCTAGGAACAGCGCTTATCGACGGGTTCCCGAGTCAGCTGGTGATCACCTGCTTCACGAGTGTCGACCAGAAATGACGGCGTTGCCGCAGGGCGGCGAGAAAAGGGAAGGCGGCGCCAACGCGCCGTTGGCAGGATGAATGCGCTCAACACCCGATGGGAAAGGACCCGACGACCGTGGCTCGTGCCGTCACTCTGATCCGCTCCGCTTCGTTGTCCGACGTCGCCGAGTACGCCTGTGCGGCCACGGCGCCCGCCGAGTCCCGCCTGATCTTCCTTGCCGGGGCGTGTCCACTGAATGACGACGGCTCCACGGCGGCGATCGGAGACTACGCGGGCCAGGCATTGAAAGCCGTCGAGAACATGCAGACTGCTCTCACTGCCGCTGGCGCCTCCCTCCAGGACGTCATCAGTACGAGGGTTCTCGTGGCATCGGCCCGGCGGGAGGATTTGGTGGCTGCCTGGGAGGTAGTCCGGGACTCGTTCGCTGACCATGATGTCCCCAGCACTTTGATGGGCGTCACTGTGCTCGGCTATAAGGACCAGCTGGTCGAGATCGAGGCCGTGGCCGCCGTACTCGATTGAACAGGGCGCCTCCCAAACTCATCGATAAGTGACGTCACTGCTGCTCGATAGATCCAATCTTCGCGAGCGCATCACCGAGGCCCGCGGAAACGGCTGGCTCGGCGAGGTCGGAGGACTCCAGGTCAGCTTCGACGCCGCGATGGTCAAGCTCCACAAAACAGCCAATGTCATGGACGCCATGCCGAAGTCCGCACAGCCGGGCGCGAAGCAGGCCATCCAGGACATCTGCAACGCAGAGGACCGCGACCACGCTTTGCAGGCGCGCGCTGCAGGCGTCAGGCATCGAAGCGGCGGCGGGCGGTCTCGATGTGACCGAGGTAGGTGTGGGTCCAGTCGCACATTCCATCGACGGTTGCGCGCAGGCCCTGGCCCGGTTCGGTGAGGGCGTACTCGACCCGGGGTGGCACCGTGGGGTGCACGGTGCGCTCGACCAGACCGTTGCGCTCCAGCATGCGCAGGTTCTGGGTGAGCATCTTGTGGCTGATGCCCTCGATCTCATTCCGCAGTTCGCTGAAGCGCAGGGTGCGCTCACCGAGGGTCTCGATGATCAGGAACGCCCACTTGTTGGCGACGTCGGAGAAGATCTCCCGCGCCAAGGAATCCGCGCGCCTGAGGTCCGCTTCCTCGGGTGAGCCCCTGAACTGCTTGGTCACCATCAGGTTCCCCAGTCACTGAAAAGTGCGTTCTTCCACGTCAGCGTTCACTCTCCTACGGTTTCTGAGTAACCACAAGAGAGCGAAGTGCCCTGATCGCGTGGACGCGAGCCCGCGGGCACTCATGACAAGGAGACAGACAGCATGGCTATCACACTGGTGAACCCCAGCGGATTGCCCAAGATCGATGTCTACCGGCAGGTGTCGATCGCATCCGGGTCGAAGCTGGTCTTCATCGCCGGGCAGGTCGCCTGGGACACCGAGGGGGGCACGATCGGCAAAGGCGACCTCGCCGCTCAGGTCGAGCAGTGCTACCTCAACATCGGCACCGCCCTGGCCGAGGCCGGCGGCTCTTTCGGCGACGTTGCGAAACTGACCTTCTACGTCGTCGACTGGACCCCCGACAAGATGCCCCCGCTCCTGGAGGGCATCTCCCGGGCGGCCGCAAAGCTGGGAGTCACCCCGGTCCCGCCGACCACGCTGATAGGCGTCGCGGCACTGGACATCCCCGACCACCTGGTCGAGATCGAAGCCACCGCGATCCTCGACTGAACAGATGCTTTGCGCCCGCTGAGCACGGAAGTAGCCAACTACAGCGTTCAGTCGCATCCACAGGATTTGACAATTACTCGAGAGACGGACGTCCTCATCGCCGCCTCCGGTGCGCCACACTGGAGCAAGGCGGCCGACGCCGTCGCCCACCCCCCTGACCGCCGCCCAGGTGCGGGAGATCACTGGTGTACTCGCCTCCCCCTGACCCGGACACCGAACGCAGCATGCGCGCCCACCACCCCCACGCCGCGAAGGCCCTGGACGTACGAGTCGAGCCGGGCGGGGAGTTCTGGGGGTGGGCTGGGCGCACCCTGGGTGCCCCGGCCCGCACCGCCGACGGTCAACCAGCGTGGCTGCGGCTGGTGTCCGCGCCGGAGGACAAGGCGTCGGGTGGGCTTGATCCGCTTTGACGGACATCGAAGATCAGGGGCTTCGGCTCCAGAAGGATGATGTCCATCATGGAGAGCATGGGGGAGAAGAAGCCGCGTCCTCGCCGCTCGTTCACGCCGGAGTTCAAGACCGAGATCGTCGAGCTGTGCCGACGCGGTGACCGCTCGGTCGGTCAGGTCGCCAAGGACTTCGATCTGACCGAGACGGCGGTGCGCGATTGGGTTCGGCAGGCCGAGGTCGATGCCGGCGAGCGTGACGGCCTGATCAGCAGCGAACGCGAGGAACTGGCCAGCTGCGGCGGGAGAACCGCCGCCTGCGCGAGGACGTGGAGCTCCTCAAGCGGGCCACGGCTTTCTTCGCGAAGGAGAACCGGTGACGGTGCACCCCTTCATCGAGGCTCGGCGGAGCGGCCGGTGGCCGCGGCCATGCGCGCGACCAGGCGAAGAAGGGCAGCCGTTGCCCAGCCAAGCGGCGAGAGCGTTGGCACCCGGCCAGCGCCAGCGTCGTGGACAAGACGCGCGGCCGGAAACGTTCGACGAACTCAGTGTGGGCCAGCAGGTCCGCGCCCCGGAATCCGGGCGCATTGGGGAACGGCGGATCCACGTTGACGTCCGCCAAGTGGGAAGTGGGAAGCGGGAAGCGGGCGTCAGTAGCGCGTCGTCGGCCCCGTCTTACCGCACCCAGGCGGTCTCCCCGTCGATGAAGAAGACCTAGCCGCTGAACGGGTCGGTCACCGCCGCACCATCGCGCAACGCCACGTTGACAGCGACCAGCATCGTGCCGACGGCGAAGTTCAGGGTGCCGCACAGGGGATCCACCAACCACTGGCGCACACCATCGGCGGCACCCTGTTGCCCGCCTTCCTCGCCGAGCACCGCGAGCGCAAGGTCAGGACTTCCACCGCACCGGCAGCTGACGCGGGCCGCGGATGAGCATGCCGGGGCGCCAGGTCAGGGCGGCCGGGTGGGCGTCGAGTGTGAGGTCGGGGCAGCGCTCCAGCAGGGCACGGATCGCGATGCGAGCCTCCATGCGGGCGAGCGGCGCGCCGAGGCAGTAGTGGATGCCGTGACCGAAGGCGACATGACCGCCTGCGGGTCGCCGGATGTCGAAGCGCGCGGGGTCGGGGAAGCGTGCCGGGTCACGGTTGGCGTCGGCAAGGGCCACGAGGACCAGCTCACCACCGCCGGGGATCACGGTAGTGCCGATCTCGACCGGCTCGGTGGTGAACCTGAACGTCGGTGTCTCCACCGGCCCGTCGTAGCGCAGCATCTCCTCCACCGCGTTGTCGATGAGCGTCATGTCCTCGCGCAGTGCGGCGAGTTGGTCGGGATGGTTCAGCAGGGCCAATACGCCGTTGGAGATCAAATTGACCGTGGTCTCGTGCCCGGCGACCAGCAGCAGCCAGGCGGTTCCGCGCAGTTCGTCCGCGGACAGCCGGTCACCGTCCTCGTCGGTGGTGCGGATCAGGGCGCTCATGAGGTCCTGGCCTGGGGCCTGGCGCTTGCGCTCCAGCAAGTCGGTGAGATACCCGGCGACCTCATCCGTCGCCGCCAGCCGCGCCGCCGGGTCGGGATCGGTGAGGATCGTGCCGGTCCAGGCACGGAACGCCGCCCGGTCGAGCATCGGCACACCGAGCAGCTCGCAGATGACCGAGATCGGGAGCGGGAAGGAGAGTGCCTCGACGAGATCGGCCCGCCCTTCTGGAAGCGCCACCATCGCGTCGAGCAACTCGTCGGTGATCTGCCGCACCCGCTGCGACAGTTGCTCGATCCGGCGGGGAGTGAACTCACGGACGACCAGCTTGCGCAGCCGTTCATGGTCCGGTGGATCGGAGTTGAGCATGTGGGGCCCCGCGGACGGACTGGGGATCGGAAAGGACGGCGAGGCGTTCTCCCACTGCTTGGACAACCGCGGATCCACCAGCGCGGCCCGCCCGGCCTCGTACCCGACGACAAGCCAGGCCTCCGCGCCCTCCGGAATCCGCACCTTGTGCACGGGGCCGCGCTCCCGCAGCGCTGCGTAAACCGGATACGGATCGCGGACGAAGTCCTCGCCCATCGCCACCAGATCGATCACCTCGGCTGCCGCCATCGCCTGCCCCCGTCTCCCGGCTCGCTCCGACGCTAGCAATGGGCGGCGCTTCGGCGAAGGAATCATTCAGCCGAACCGGGCCGGGGAAAACCGGCGCCCCGTGGTCGGCCGAGGCCCCATACACGCCGCGGCACGACTGGCAGGGCGTCTCGGACGAAGCCGAGCTGGAGGCCATCCGCAAGTGGCGGCCCCGGCGGCGCCGGACGGCGAAGTGCTCCACGGATGGTCCGCAGCATCGGCCGTCGTTTCGGCCAGGCGGAGGTGGATGTGATGCGTGAACCCTTCCACCGCCTGGACACGCGGCCGTCGGCACACGTCGGACGGGACCGCCGGACTCGGTCTCGAGCTGGCTGTCGCCCAGACGTCGGGCTCAGGCGAGGTCGAACCGGTCGAGATTCATCACCTTGTTCCACGCTGCCACGAAGTCGCGTACAAACTTCTCTCCCGCGTCCTGGGACGCGTAGACCTCCGAGACGGCTCGGAGCTGGGAGTGCGCACCGAAGATCAGGTCGACGGCGGTGGCGGTCCACTTGACCTCGCCGGTGGCGCGATCCCGACCTTCGAACACGTTCTCGTCCGTAGCCGACGCCTTCCACTCCGTGCCCATGTCGAGCAGGCTGACGAAGAAATCGTTGGTCAGGATTCCCGGCCGGTGGGTGAAGACACCGTGCGGCGACCCCTTGAAGCCGGTGTTCATGGCCCGCATGCCGCCGATCAGCACCGTCATTTCGGGAGCGGTCAGCGTCAGCAGGTTGGCGCGGTCCAGCATCAGGGTCTCCGGCGACAGCTTCTCGCCCGCCGGAAGGTAGTTGCGGAAGGCATCCGCCTTGGGCTCCAGCACGGCGAACGACGCCGCGTCGGTCTGCTCCTGCGAGGCGTCCGTACGCCCCGGTGCGAACGGAACCGTGACGTCGTACCCGGAGTTCCTCGCGGCCTCCTCGACGGCCGCGCACCCGCCGAGGACGATCAGGTCGGCGAGGGAGACCCGCGTTCCGCCGGTCTGGGAGAGGTTGAAGTCCTGCTGGATCCGCTCGAGCGTGCGCAATACCTCGGTGACCTCGGGGACGTCGTTGAGCTCCCAGTCCTTCTGCGGCGCGAGCCGGATCCGTGCCCCGTTCGCCCCGCCGCGCTTGTCGGTGCCGCGGAAGCTCGCCGCCGACGCCCAGGCGGTGGTGACCAGCTGGGAGAGGGAAAGGCCCGAGGCGAGGATCCGGCTCTTGAGGGCAGCGATGTCCTCGTCCCCGACCAGTTCGTGATCAACTGCGGGAACGGGGTCCTGCCACAGCTGCGGCTCGGGAATCCACGGGCCGAGGTAACGCGACAGCGGCCCCATGTCGCGGTGGAGCAGTTTGTACCAGGCCTTGGCGAACGCCACCGCCAGTTCGTCCGGGTTCTCGTGAAACCTCTTCGTGATCGGGCCGTAGACCGGGTCCACCTTCAGCGCGAGATCCGTCGTCAGCATCATGGGGGCATGCCGCTTGGACGGATCATGGGCGTCGCGTACGGTGTCCCGAACCGCGGGATCCGAGGGAGTCCACTGGTGGGCGCCGGCGGGGCTGCTCGTCAGCTCCCACTCGTACCCGTAAAGGTTGTCCAGGTATCCGTTGTCCCACTTGGTCGGCTCGGTGGTCCATGCGCCCTCCAGACCACTGGTGAGCGCATGGGGGCCCGTGCCGCTGCCGTACGTGTTCCGCCAGCCGAGGCCCTGCTGCTCGATGGGCGCAGCCTCGGGTTCCGGGCCGATATAACTGGCGTCGACCGCGCCATGACACTTGCCGAAGGTGTGGCCTCCGACGATGAGTGCGACCGTCTCCTCGTCGTTCATCGCCATGCGCGCGAACGTCTCCCGAATGTCCCGGGCGGCGGCCATCGGGTCCGGGTTTCCGTTGGGCCCCTCCGGATTGACGTAGATCAGTCCCATCTGTACGGCGGCGAAAGGACCGGTGAGTTCCCTGTCGCCGCTGTAGCGTTCGTCTCCGAGCCATGTGTCCTCGGGCCCCCAGAAGATCTCCTCGGGTTCCCAGATGTCCTCCCGCCCGAAACCGAAGCCGAACGTCTTGAATCCCATGGATTCCATGGCACAGTTTCCGGCGAATACGAGAAGATCGGCCCACGAGATCTTCCGGCCGTACTTCTGTTTGACCGGCCAGAGCAGACGGCGCGCCTTGTCCAGGCTCGCGTTGTCCGGCCAGCTGTTGAGCGGGGCGAAGCGCTGTGCGCCGCTGCCGCCACCGCCGCGGCCGTCCGCGATGCGGTACGTTCCCGCGGCATGCCAGCTCATCCGGATGAAGAGCGGCCCGTAGTGACCGTAGTCGGCGGGCCACCAGTCCTGGGATGTCGTCATCACCTCGAAGACGTCACGCTTCAGCGCGTCGACGTCGAGGGTCGCGAACTCCTTCGCGTATTCGTAGTCCTCGTCCATCGGGTTGGATCGGGGCGAGTGCTGGTGGAGAACCTGGAGGTCGAGCTGATTCGGCCACCAGTCCTGGTTCGTCCTGGGCCGCCGAGTCGGTGTGGGCGTCGGCGAAGGGATTGTCGGATTCTCGCTTTCACTGCCGGACATGCCTGTCCTTCTTCCTGCCTCGGTGTTCCTTCTGCCGACTGCCGCTCTTGACGTCATTGGCTTTGCTGTAGCCGGGCACGTCGACCCACACAATCAGCGCTCCGTGGCGCCCACCGGCTGGGAGATGCGCTGTGCCGCGTCCGTATGGTCGCGCATCTCAGACCACACCTCTATGAAACACGCAGAGCACTCCGCAGGATAGACGGGAGAGAAGGAGCGGCCTTTCTGATCTCGTGCCGATTTCCGGCGCAAGGCGAATCGAAACGACAGCCTCCGACTCGCCGGAGGGGACGTGGCTGGTGGCGGCCGTATCAAAGGCAAAGGTGCGCTCGCCCCCACCGGTAGGCGCCCAGGCCCGGCGGCGGTGCCGCCGGAGGTGGTCGCATGACCGTCCTACTCGCTGCCTCCCCGCTGTCCCACCCGTTCTTCCAACACGCCTTCCTCGCCGGTACCGCCATTGCCGCGGCCTGCGGACTGGTCGTTTACTTCCTGGTGGTACGGGCCCAGGTCTTCACCGGCGACGCGCTCAGCCATGTCGCCTTCACCGGCGCGATGGCCGCTCTCGCCTTCGGCGCCGACCTTCGCCTGGGACTGTTCGCCGCCACGATCGGCATGGCGCTGCTTTTCGGCACCCTCGGCCGCAAGGCGCGACCCGACGACGTGGTCATCGGCAGCGTCTTCTCCTGGATCCTGGGCCTGGGCGCCTTCTTCATCACGCTCTACACCGCCTCGCGCGGCACCACGAACGGCACCGCCGGGGTGAGTGTGCTGTTCGGCTCCATCTTCGGCATCTCCGCCGGCAGCGCTGTCCTTGCCGAAATCCTTATCCGCCGAGGTGGTGAGGCGGTGGGCGGCCTTCGCGGAGCTTTGACGTTGGATGCTCACGCCGCGGTTGTGCGGAAGTCGATTCCGGTGCGCGTCTGCAGGTGCTGGCGGTGATCGAGCACGTCAGCCGACGGATCCGCATCCTCGGCGCCGCCGCGCACCCGGCAGCGGCCTGGGTGGCGCAGGCGGCGAAGAACCTCGTCATGGACCTGGAGGACGCGGGCTGCCGGGCCCGGTTCCTGGTTCGGGACCGGGACGGTAAGTTCCCCGCCCTGTTCGATGACGTCCTCAAGCACGCGGGCATCCAGGTTGTGCCAAGCGGTGTCCGGATGCCGAGGATGAACGCCGTCATGGAGCGGTGGGTGCAGCCTTCACGGGCGTGGCGCCCTCCGCTCACCGCGGAGTCGCATCTGGGCGCTCGGGTCCGTTGAGCAGCCCCCGGACGGCGTCGTCGTATCCGGCCGTGTCGGTCAGACCGAAGGCCACACGCTGGAGCAGAAATCCGTGCAGCAGACCAATCACTATCCGTGCGCCGTTCTCCGGCTCCACGGTTGGAACAGCGCTGGCCGCCTGTCCGCGGCGCAGGGCGTCGGCGATGCTGCGACGGACCCTTTCGAAGCCCTCGAAGGCGCGGGCGTGCACGGCCTCATTGCGCAGCAGCTCCGACCAGGTCTGCACGACGCACCGCAGCAGTTCCTCAACCGGCACCACCTGCCCTGCGGCATCAGTGACGGTCTCGGCACTCAGTGCCTCAAGGGATGCGGAGACGAGGTCGCCCAGGGAAGGGGCGTCAGCGACCACGGCCACCCGCTCCATCGGCTGGAAAATCAGCCGGAAGGCGTCCGCAGCGATGGCCAGGATGATCTCCTCTTTGCTCGCGAAGTAGCGGTAGGGGGCACCCGCGGAAACACCGGCCGCGGCGGCGATGTCCGGCATCGAGGTCTGGTGGAAGCCGTCCCGCGCGAAACACCGGCGCGCCGCCGCCACGATCTGCGCACGCTTGGCTTCCCGACGCTCGGGCGTGATGCGCGGCATGGCCGACCTCCATCAAAGTAAATGCTCGTTCACCTTGACGTCGAACTCTATCGGGTCCATCGTAAAATGAATGGTCGTTTACGGAAGCGAGGATCTTGATGAGCATCCAGCTGACCATCGGCACCTACCGGTACGAGCACACCGAGGCGCTCTTCGACGGCCGCGTGAAGATCGACGGGGTGGACGCCACCCTTGAGACGGAGCCACTGGTCTCGGACCTCTTCCGCCACATGCTCGAAGGCCGCTACGACATAGCGGAACTCGGCCTGACCTACTTCCTGCGCACCTTCGACCTGGACGACGCGCCATTCATGGCGCTGCCGATCTTCCCGAACCGCAACTTCCGGCACTCGGCCATCTTTGTGAACACCGAGGCAGGGATCGAGAAGCCGCAGGACCTCGCCGGCAAGACACTCGGCGAGTTCGCGCTCTTCGGACACGACGCCGGGGTCTGGCCCAAGGGCATCCTGTCGGACGAGTACGGCGTGGCCGTCGACCAGTGCCGCTGGGTCATCGGCGGCACCGACCATCCCATCCCCGCGTTCGACTGGCTGCCGCAGCCGGTGCCGGACGGCGTGCAGGTGCGGCACGCCGCCGACGGCCAGACCCTGGGTGCCATGCTCGAGGCCGGAGAGATCGACGCACTCATCTCGGTCGACGTGCCCCAGGCCCTGCTGCAGGGATCGACGAAGATCGCCCGGCTCTTCCCCGACTACGAGAAGGTCGAGCGGGACTACTACCGGCGCACCGGGATCTTCCCCCCGATGCACCTCATCGCGGTCCGCAAGGACCTGGTGCACCGCACCGAGGAACTGCGCTCGGTCTACCGCGCCTTTGTCGAGGCCAAGGACCTGGCCGAACGCACATACCTCAAGGACGCCTCGAAGCAGCACATGAGCCTGATAACCCCCTGGTTCAGCAGCCTGTTCGAACGCAACCGCAGCCTGCTCGGCGATGACTGGTGGCCCTATGGGCTGGGCGCGAACCGCAAGGCCGTCGACACCTTTCTGCGCTACCACCACCAGCAGGGCCTCTCCAAGCGCCTGCTGACCAGCCACGACATTTTCGTCCCCGAGTTCCTCGACACCTGAGCGGCCCATGTGCCCAACTCGGCGAGAAGACGGCCCGAGTTTGACGCGGGCCCCGCCGCACTCGCGCACGGTGTCCGGGTCGGTGGTCGAGGGGCACAGCACCCACGGGGCCGACAGCCGGCGCGCGGCGAACACGGACTCGAGCGCGGCCCTGCGCCGCCGATACGGCCATCCGGTCGTGTCGGTCCTGGACAGCCGCAGCAGATCGAATGCGACGAAGTGGGCCGGCCACTCGCCAGCGGCCCGGGCCGCCCCGGCACCGCGCCGCTGAAGCCGGTTCTCCAACTGCTCGAGTCGCTCAGGTTGTGCCAGAGATGCCACCTGTCCGCGACCTGGACCGCCTGCGGTGCTCCGGCTGCGGCGCCTTCTGCGAAGAACGGCGCTCGGCCCCGGCAGATGACCTCGATGCCGGGTCGCTGGGCGAGCCAGGCTGCCAGGCTGGATGCGTTCAGCACTTCGGACAGCACTCAGCCCTGTCGGCGTTCGATTTCAGGGCAGAGGCAGCCAGGAACAGCCAGTAGGAGCGGGCCGCCTAGATGATCAAGCCCAAGGTCTCAGTGATCGTGGCGATCGCAGTGGTCATGACGCCCGTCGTGGCGGTCGTGCCCGTCGCCGTCGTGCCCGTCGTGCCCGACCTGCTCGTGGGGCTTGATCGTGGTGATGTCGGTGGCGGTGTGGGTGGTGGTGTCACCGCCTTCAGTGACGGTAGCGGTGTTGGTGACCCGTGTACGGGCGTTGCAGGAGACGTCGACCTTCAGGGTGACGGGCGGGTAGCTGTGTCCCGCAGGCAAGACGTCGCTGCGGGTACAGGTGAGCGTGGCCAGCGTGCAATGCCATCCCCTGCCGGTGATCCTGTCGGCCCGAAGACCTGCGGGGAGGATGTCGTGGACGGTGACGGTGGTGCCATTGGTCGGGCCGGCCGTGGTGGCGTTACCCACAGTGATGGTGTAAACGCCGTTCTCGCCCCGGGTGAAGGTGTCCGCGTGACGCTTGGTGATGGTCAGGGAGGGATGGCTAACTGGGATGACCGTGAAGGTGAGGCCGGTACTGCCGGTGTCATCGGTGCTGTCGGTGCCGGTGGGGTCAGTGGGTGGCGGTGCTACTGGGTGCGGTGTGGCCGGTGGTAGCGAAGGTGTCGTCCACCGGCACCGTCCCATCGTTGGCTTGGGCGACGTAGGCGCGCTGAACCGTGGCGGTCCAGGCTGTGGCCAGGACGATCGCCAGGACGGCCAGCCCGCCTGTCACGACCGCCCCCGTCTTGCGGGACCGCACCCTCAGCCACAGTCGAAACATGCCGCCCACAGCTCCCGTGCCGCGGCTTGCTCCAGCCCGCCCTCTCCCATGCCTGGACACCGACATCTTCGCTTCCAAACCGTCGACAACAAGCCGCAGTTACTCATCACGACATAACGATCACTTTACGCTTGCGCGAGTGGGCTGCGAATACGACACGACGGTGATCGCGGCGAGTACACGAGACTCGACAAACACTGCTGGTGGGGTGTGGTGCGCCGAGGTCGGAGCGCCAGCGAGGATGGCGCCGCGGCTTAAAGGAGCGGTGACGCGCCCGATGGCGACCGTCATGCGTTGCCCACGGAGCAGATCAGCCGGCTGCGGGGGCGGGGCTCGGTCGGAGTGGTCACCGGCGGCGCCGGAGGAACTTGGAGAGCGGAAGGCACAGAGCGGTGAGGACGAGGGCTGAGAGTCCGGCGACCATAGGGGTCGAAAAGTGCCGTTGCCGGGCGGCCGACGCGGCGACCGCTCCGGCGCTACCGGGAGTCGTCGGGAAGGTGACGGTGGCGCGCGTGGTGTGCTCGACCAGGCCGCTCTTGAGTGTGAGCGCCGCGGTCCACGGGCCGTCCGGCAGCCGTGCGTCCAGCGGGACGACCGCCTCCGCAAGGTCGCCCGGAGCCAGTGTGGTGCCCGTCTTGGCCGAGAACGGTCCAGCGCGCAGTCCGACCGGCCGGTCGAAGAGGGAGAGCGCCCCGCTGATGTCCAGGGCACGGCCCCCCGTGTTGTGGATCCGGGCGCGAACTTCCCCCCGCCCGTCGCGGGCTCGGGTCGGATAGAGCCGCTCGATCTTGAAGTCCGAGGGTGGCTCACCACCGGGACCGACGTCGATGTACATACGGACGCCCACCCGGCCCAGCATCGTCACATTGTGCGAGCGGTCCGTGGGGGTGCCCGTCTGCGCCCAGATGACGCCGTACCGCTCCCCCGCGGCGGCGTCCCTGGGTACCCGGATGGTGGTGCGTACCCGCGCCGTTTCGGAGGCCGCCAGCTCAAGGTCCGCCGTATCGAGCGACGTCCAGCCGGTCAGCTCGTTGGGGGTGCGCTCCGCCGCGAAGGTGAACTTACCCTTCGCGATGGTGGCCGCCGCAGCGTAGACGTCGACGTGCATCGGTGTGGACGACTCATTGGTGACCTCCACCCGCCGCTCGATGGTCGAGCCGGGCGCGACATGGTCGACGATGTAGGCATGCGCCCTGGGATCGGCACGGCGGCTTTCCGGAGCGTCGAGCAGCTTGATACCGATGACCCTGCCCGCAGCCGGGCCCTGAGGGGAGGACACCCCGGGCGCCCCGTGCCCCGCTGCCGGCATCACCCCGGCCGCCTGTACGAAGGCCAGCACCGGCAGCAGAACCCAGTACCGGCGCACATCCTTCATTCCGTCAGGCAACGGACTGCGTCAGCGTTCCGGTGTAGGCCCCGCCGACGGCGCTGGCGGGCACGTGGACAGTGACTGTCGGGTTCCAGGTCGCGGTGTTGTCTCCGACACCGCTGGTCCCGGCGACTACCGGCGTCGCGGTGTGGCTCAGCGTCACGGGCGTTCCGGTGGCGGTAATGGTACCGGTCGTCGTAATCGACCCGGGATCGTAGGCAGCGCTGCCGGCGGGGATCGTCGACCCACTGGTCGTGAAGTCCGTCTCCGATGCGGTTACCGTCCAGGAGGCCGAGAGCAGGGCGCGATCGTCGGTGACGGTCGCGGGACCGATCGGCGCGCTAATCTGGGTGCCGGGCGATCCCGAGCCGAGGTTGGCGCTGGCCGGTACCGACAGCGTCAATGCGCCGGACGTGACGGTGTACGTGAGTGTGGTGGCGGGGTCGTCCGCCGCGACGGCGAGGCCCGGCTGCACCAGGACGAGAGCAGCGGCTGCGGCCGCGACAGACAGGCTTCGAGCACGCACGACAACTCCCCAAGTAGCCGCCCGCCAGCGGACATCCCGGCTGACGGCGGACATGCTGGCTGACGTGACGCAGACAATCGGGCGCAGCCTCTTCACACAAGTCGACGCGCGTCGCACTCCACCACACGAATGACCACATTTCAGCCGGAGCGAAGCGCAGCTCGCCTCGCCGGCACCCTCAGATCGCCAGGCCGCGATGACGAAGGACAGCAGCGAACGGCATCGCGAACTGACCCGCGACCAGCTCAACATGATCCTCGACGCGGTCAACGGCCTCGCCCTCGACTTCCAGTGGATCACCAACGCCCCGCAGCTCGTCGCCCAGGAGGTCGCCGGCGCCCACGAGGGTGCCGAGGGAACACCGGGAAGCCTGGCGATCGACTCGATGCTGTTGCGCCGGTCGCTGTTCGAATCGGGAGCCCACCCCGGTGCTGTCGGAACGCCAGGTCGCCGCCCATGATGCAGAGCACCGGATGGGCAGCGGCCACCTTCCGGACCTCGCCGGCGTTGATTCCCAGCTCGTTCCGTGGCGCATTGCCGTCGGCTGTGGCTGTGAGCCCGCTGCCGGACGAAGCAGGCTCACAGGGCGACGAGTGCGCGGTGTCTCGTCCTGTGGGGCACCAGTCGGGCCCTCTGCGATACACCCTGATCGGAAGCACTCCGTTGGCGCAGGCGCAGCTCGGGCCGGGAAACTGGTTGCCTGGGGCTGGACTGCGGGAGGTCAGCCGGGGTGTTGCGCCGCCCGACCCCAAATGCCGCGCAGAAGGCCGCCGGACCCGAGTGGGGCAGCATGGACTGGAGATCGTGACTGGCCGTCGCCCAGGGCGTCGAGGCGCAGCGGGAGCCGATCGGTGAACGCGTCACCGCTGGCCCTGCACTGCTGATCGCGTCCCTTGCGGCGGACTGCGGGGCGTTGCAGACGGCCCCCCTACTGCTCCGCGGTCGCGAAGCGCATATCAGCGGTGACGGGTAGAGGGTGGTCTACTCGCCGCACCATCTGGCATGCAGCGCGGCCCGGTGGCACCGTCTATCGCCTCGATGAGTGCGCGTTGCTGCTCCAGGCCCCGTACTCGCAGGGCGCACCCTTTGCCCTTTGTTCTTTCGGCATGGCGCCGGACAGCCGCACGAGGACGCGATGACGCTACTGCGCTCACACTGAGGGAAAATCTGTTCCCATCGCGTGAGCAGGGCGGGAAGGCGACGCGGTAGAAAGGACGTATGCCGGAACGCAAGAACCCCGCAGGGGCCATGGACGACGTCGACGCGGTGACACGGGCGGTGCTGACAGCTTCTCGACTGCTGGTGGCGGTCTCCGCCCGCTCCCTCGCCGAGGTCGAGGAGCGGGTGACTGTGCCGCAGTTCCGGATGCTGGTGGTGCTGTCCACCCGCGGGGCCACCAAGCTCGTTGCCCTTGCTGACCTGCTCCAGGTGGCGCCTTCCACAGCGATGCGCATGGTCGACCGGCTCATCGCGGCCGGACTCGCGCACCGGCGAGCCAACCCCGACAACCGGCGCGAGACCCTGCTGCAGCTCACCGAGGAGGGACGGCGCATCGTCGAGGACGTCACCGCCCGGCGGCGCGCCGAGATCGCGGCGATCGTCGAACGGCTCCGCCCGACGGAGCGGCTGGCGCTGGTCGAGGCCCTCAACTCGTTCAACGAGGCAGGTGCGGAACCCCCAGCGCCCACGGCAGACGATCTGGAACTTCACCCGCTGGGCTGGGTGGTGGACGGCGCGGTGGCGAACAAGACGTGAGCCCTCGATGGCCTCACGGTGCTGACTATATGCCTGGCGTGGCGGGCTCCGCAGGCTCCTGGGGGCTGGTGCTGGCGGGGCGAAGACGGGTGGAGTCCGTGGCGGTGACGGCGGGGCGAGGCTGGCGGACGTGACCGCTACGTGTGTTCGGTGCGAACCACGACGGCTTCCCGCTCGAGGTCTGGTGGGGGCTGCCGGCGGACGTCCCGGTCGGCAGACGTGCTAGCCGTCCACGAGCCGACGGGGTGGGCGTCTCCGCGCAGCCTGAAAGCAGGCCACGGGCCGGGGGCTGTTGTGCGACCAGGCCCCCGGTGGGGGCATGCCCTGATCGTCTCGAGTACGGCCGCCGTCGTTAGTTCCTATCGGCCTTCCGGCCCTTCCGATGCCCGGATGGCGTTCGGGCGGGACGGTGCCGCCCGTCGCTGATCGGCCGACGGGCGGGCTGAGGCGGGTGACTCGGAGGCTGTCATCCCGCACTCGGGGAGGCCGTGGGGGCGTTGACGGACGGGCCCGTCGGTACTCCGTCCGTCGGTACGCCCGGAGGCGGCGTGAGGACCACGACCGGCTCCCCCGGCTGGGGCACGGGTGGCGTGACCTGGCTGGAGGGGAGCTTCGGCGGGACGGTCTCCTGGAAGTTGACCTGGTCGAAGTTGACCAGCCCGGTTTTCTCCATCTGCGTGATGTGGTCCAGAACCACGTCGTTGGCCTGGTCGGCCAGCTGGCGCACGAGTGTGTTCTCGGTGGTGGCGCGGATCTTGGCGATGGTGGAGAAGATCGAGCCGTGGGTCACGCGCAGGATGTTGGCCAGGTCGGTGTCGAACTGCTTGCCGGTGTCCGACGTCAGCGTGTTCAGGAAGCCCTGCTGCTGAGGAGTGGGCTGGTTGGGCAGGGTGACGCCCAGTTGGGGGGCGATCTTGCGGCAGGCCGCGTCGAGCGCGGCGTGCCCGATGACCAGGTGCTGGCCGGCGGTGCGTACGGCCGGGGTCGTCCCCTTCCTGAGAGCCAGCTGCCCGGAGGGGTACTCCCACAGGCCGGCGGACCGCACGAAGACGACGAAGTTGCGGTCGGCCTCCGTGAGCGGCCCGTAGGGGGTGTTGGCGATCACGCGCGAGGCGTTGGTGGACACGTTCTGGACCCCGAGCATGCTCGGGTAGATCAGAGCGGCGAGGGTCAGGCTCAGCGCGCCGCCCACGACTACGGTTCCGATGGTGGTGCGGGAAAAGGGCACGGTTGACCTCCCGGTGTGAACGCGTGGATGGAGCGAACGCCAGGAGGTACGCAGTACTGGGCCCCCCGAACCTTTGCCTTAGGTAAAAATTGCATGATGCTACGGGATGGGCGTCGCCCAATGCCCGCCCATCCACGCTGGTGCGGTGCCGAAGGGCTGCGGGTGGCTGGCCCCGAATGACTTCACCGAGTGCGCACCGTATTTCGGAGACGCGTCATGCCTGCGGCTGTCGGAGCATGTCCATGACGAGCATGCATGCGATGCCGCCTGTCAGGCTATTGCTCCATACGATCCCGGGGGATACGCCATTGGCAGCCGTCACGACCGACGGTGAAACGATGAGCCAGATTCCAATGGGCGCCAACGTCCAAGACAGTCGCAGCGGCCGCTGCTGCGTGAGGGGTAGTCCGATGGCAACGACGGTGAGCCCGACAATCAGATTGTCGACCGTGAGGTATGGGTTGGTTCCCGAGAAGTGGACCACCCACGGCGAGATCGCCGTGTAGATGCCAGTCGGTAGCGCGAGCCACTCGACACCGAGTCCCCAGACGCTCACTGCTGCCCGCCCTTGGCCAGCCCGCGTTTTGGTCGCAGCGGGGCGATCTTCGAGTTCGGTCGATCGACGTTGGTATGGCATAGCGGGCGCTGTTCTCTCGGATGTCTTTCATTATGCAACGGATGGGGCGCGATGTCCCTTTCATGGATCTCTGCCACGGAGTCTCTAGGTAGCGGTGTGCACCGCTCGGAGGGCGCTTTGGGGGCTGAGCCAGCCCACCGGCTTTCCAAGTTGGGGGTCCAGGACAGGTACGCCGGTGCCGCTTGTCGACAAGAGTGCGTCCAGGGCCAGTCCAAGGGGGTGGTCCGCTGCGACCGCTGCGGGCGGCTCGGCGAGCTGTCCGACGAGCGTGGGCGCGGCGTCCGGCTGTTCGGCGAGGGCCTCCGCCACTGCCTGTGCGGTGACGACACCGATGTACTGTCCGGAGTCGTCCGTCACTGGTAGTGCCCCGTGGCCGGAGAGGCTCAGCAGGTCGGCCGCGTCCGCGAGCCTGGTGGAGGCGGGCAGGGGCGAGGGTAGGGGTTCCATGACGGCGCTGACGGGCTGGCCGCCGATGCGGGCGCCCCGGGCCGGGCCTTCGAGGTCGATGCCCCGGCGGCGCAGCTTCAGTGTGTAGATGGTGTCGCCCGTCAGCAGGCGGCTGGTCGCGGTGGCCAGCACAATCGCCATCATCAGCGGCAGGATGATCGAGTACTCACCGGTGAGCTCAAAGAGGATGACCACGGCGGTGATCGGCGCCCGGGCCGCGCCGGCGAAGACGGCGCCCATGCCGATCAGTGCGTACGCGCCGACCGGACCCGCCGACTGGGGCAGCAGGTGATGGGCGGTCGCCCCGTATGCCGAGCCGAGCATGGCTCCGATGAACAGGCTGGGGGCGAATACCCCGCCCGAGCCGCCGATGCCGATGGTCAGGCTGGTCGCCAGCATCTTGCCCGCCAGCAGGAGCAGCAGGAAGCCGACCGCGTACCCGCCCTCGGTCGCCTTCTGCAGCACCGGGTAGCCGACGCCGTACATCTCGGGCAGCGCGAGCAGTACCAGGCCGAGCGCGAGGCCGCCGGCCGCCGGGCGCAGCCACTCGGGGCCGCGCCAGGCCCAGTCGCAGGCGTCCTCGATCAGGTACAGGATCCGGGAGAAGCCGACTCCCACCACGGCGGCGGCGACGCCGAGCATGGCGAACAGTCCGTACTGGGCGAGGTGGTCGACGTGGAAGTCCGGCAGGTGCAGGAAGACCGCGTCGCCGAAGGCGGCGCGGCCGATCACGCTCGCGGTCACGCTGGCCAGCACCGTCGCGCCGAACGCCTCCGCGCTGAAGGTGCCCAGGATCAGCTCCATGGCGAAGAAGACGCCGGCCAGCGGGGCGTTGAACGTCGCGGCGATGCCGCCCGCCGCACCGCAGGCGACCAGGAGCTTCAAGCGTCCCTCGGCCGCGTTGGACATGCGGCCGAGGGTCGAGCCGAGCGCGGAGCCGATCTGCACGATCGGGCCTTCGCGCCCCACGGAGCCGCCGGAGCCGATGCACAGGGCGGAGGCGAGCGTCTTCACCACGGCGACCTTCGGGCTGATCCGGCCCCCGCGCTGCGCCACGGCCAGCATCACCTCGGGCACGCCGTGGCCACGCGCCTCCTTGGCGAACCGATTCACCAGCGGCCCGTACAGCAGGCCACCGGCCACCGGGGCGAGGAGCACGAAGTACGGACCGAGCCACGACACGTGCGGATTGCTCGTGCCCGGAGCTGCCGCATAGTCGGCGTGTCCGGAGAAGAGGTGCGTGAAGGTCTTGATGCACCAGCGGAAGACGACCGAGCCGGCCCCGGCTCCGGCACCAACGACGACCGAGAGCGCCATCAGAACCCAGGGAGCTGACCTCAGAGCCGTGAGCGCCGGCGCCGAGGTGAGGTCGCTTGTCGTAGTGGCTCTCGTGTTGTGTGTCGTTCGCTTCCTGTCCTTGGCCGACTCAATGACACGCATCAGTTCCCCTTCCTTAGTTTTGCATTATGCAAAACCGATGGCGGCTGTGCCAACCGCAGGACGCGCACGCCCCACCCTGGATCAGCGGGCTCGGCCGCGGTGTATCGGCCGTACATGCCGGAAGGGTTCTGCTTCTCCGGCACGCCAGGCAGTGTCCTGGCGATCACGAGCGGAGCCAGATGACGACTGCTGCTGCGGTGACGGTGCCGGGGTAGACGTAGCCGCGCTTGTCGAACCTGGTCGCAACCGCGCGGAAGGCCTTCAACTTGTTGATCGCCCGTTCGACGGTGTTGCGCTTCTTGTAGCGGCCCTTATCGAAACCGGGCGGCCGACCGCCGGCGCTGCCGCGCCGGACCCGGTTGGCAGCCTGGTCGGCCTTGTTCGGGATGATGTGCCGGATTCCTCGTCTGCGCAGGTAGCGGCGGGTTTGGCGGTTGCTGTAGCCCTTGTCGGCGCTGACGCTGTCCGGCTTCCTACGAGGCCTGCCGGTGGCCAGCCTCGGCACGCGGATCTTGTCCATGACCGGCTCGAACTGGGTGCAGTCGGCGCACTGCCCGGCGGTGATGACCAGCGAGAGCACCCGGCAGCGCCCGTCCGCACTCAGGTGGATCTCGGTGGTGAACCCGCCGCGTGAGCGGCCGAGCGCCTCACCTCCCGCGCCACCTCCGCCAGCTGGTCGATCAGTTCCACCCGGATCCGAGCGGCTTTGACCACCCAGGCGAGCCCCTTTTGACGGCGGGCGGCGGAGCCTGCCGGGCGCCGGCGGCGTGGTGGTGCGCGCGCACGGCTGTCGAGTCGACCGAGATTCCCAGTCCATTTCGCCGGCCGCGTCCGCCTCGGCCTGGATCCGCTGGAGGAGCATCTCCCACGTTCCGTCCGCCGACCAGCGGCGGTGCCGCTCGTGCACCGTCTTCCATGGTCCGTACCGCTCAGGCAGATCACGCCACTGCACGCCCGTGCGTATCCGTTAGAGAACCCCGTTCACGACCTGGCGGTGGTCCCGCCACCTGCCGCAACGCCCGTTGCTCACCGGTAGAAGCGGCTCCAGCCGCTCCCACTGAGCATCCGTCAAGTCACCTCTGTCTCCCACAGCCCTACCAACGACAGGATTGATCGCCGGGACGTGGTCCAGTCCCCGGCGATGCCCGGTACTGACCGCTGAATACGGTGGAGGAACCGGTTGAATGGGAGGACGCGAAGACGTGGACGTGTATGAGGCCGTGGACAGTCGCCGGGCCGTGCGGGCGTTCAGCGATGAGCCGGTACCCAAGGAGGTGCTCGAACGAGTGCTGACCGCAGCGACGCGGGCTCCGTCCAGTGGGAACCTCCAGCCGTGGCATGTGTACGTCGTGACCGGCGAACCCTTGGCCGAACTGAAGAGGCGCACAACCGCCCGGGCACTGGCAGGCGATCCGGGTGACGAGCGGGAGTATCCGATGTACCCGGACGAACTGACCTCGCCGTATCTGGACCGCTTCTCCGCCGCGGCCACCCAACGGTACGAAGCTCTGGGGATCGAGCGCGACGACCCTGACCGGCCCAAGAAGATCGCCGCACTGAACTCGGAGGCGTTCGGGGCGCCGGTCGTCCTGTTCTGCTACCTCGACCGGACAATGGGGCCCGGACAGTGGGGTGACACGGGGATGTACTTGCAGACGGTCATGCTGCTGCTGAGGGCGGAAGGGCTGCACAGCTGCCCCCAGGTGATGTGGACTATGTACCGCAAGACCGTCAGCCGAACAGTCGGAGCCGACGACGAGCTCGTACTGTTCTGCGGCGTCTCAGTGGGATTTGAGAAGGAGGGCGTACCAAGGCTGCGAACAGGACGGGCGGACATGACGGAAACGGTGAGCTTCATCGGCGTGTGACCGCTGACGGCCGAGATCGACAGGACAGGCCCTAGCGTCTCGTGTGTCCAAGATCAGGGGTCAAAGCCCGGTGCCAGACTTTGCGCGCCCCGTACACCCCGTAGTTGGCCTGGTGGATCCGCCGGATCTCGGCGGTCAGCTCAGCGTCGCGCACCGACCGGGCCGCAGGCGGATCAGCTCCGGTGGGTACTTCCGCTGGGCAGGCATGGACGCATCCTTCCAAGGATCAGCGCCCTCTACCGAACCCGGAACGGTTCAGTTGGATGGGACCGGGGGGCGGCAGAGAGAGCCTGGGATGGTCATGTTGGGCCAGTCGACAGTGTGCAGGTCCAGACGTCGGCCCGGCCTAGGCGGCCCACGTAACCGCCGTCGGCCCACACCAGGGTGATCTTCTTGTAAGCGGGCCCGGACGCGTTCCAGCAGGTCCACGGCCGCGTTGCTGTCGTGGACGCTCGCGGTGGTCACCATGACGACCAGGAGCAGACCCCGGCAGTCCGTCACCATGTGCCGCTTGCGCCCGGGCACCTTCCTGCCCGCGTCGTAGCCGCGCAAGGACGCCGGGACCGTGGCGGCCGCCCGGACCGACTGCGAGTCGACGATGGCTATGGTCGGCTCCGGATCGCGGCCGGCGTCCTCACGCACCAGACCCCGGAGCCGGCCGTGCAGCTCGGCCAGCCCCTGCGCGCCCCAGCGCCGCGCGAACGCGTAGACGCGGCCCCAGACGGGAAAGTCGCCTGGCATCGCCCGCCATGTGATGCCGCCCGCGACCAGGTAGCGCACAGCATTCAGCATCTGCCGGTGGCAGTGGCCCTCCGGCTGACCGCCCCTGCCGTTCATCCACGCGGGAACCGGCATCGCCTCCCGCACGACCGCCCACTCGGCGTCGCTCATGTCCGAGGGATGCCTGGCTGCGACACAGCGTCTCCTGACCAGGTCTTTTGGGACTTCGACAATCCCGAGCTGCACAGGAGGCCCTCCCCCCATGCACACGGGAGCCGAAGATCACGCGACCGAGTCACCGCACTCGAACTGGCGCCAACAAGATCGGTACGACAACGGCTTCACATCACCGTGCCGCTTCGGATTCGACTTCCGCCTGCGCGGGGCAGCCGGTCACTGGCCGCGGTTCGGGCTGCGGACCTTTCACTGCTGATGGTGGTCGCGCGGCGGCCCGATCGGGTGATGACCCGCCCGCGGAGGGTGTCGGCGTTGGCGCGGCCGGGAACGTGGGCCAGTCTTGTCGCGGAAGGGAGGCCCGCCAAACATGGCCGTGCACTGCTTCGGATCTCAGCGCCCCGCCCGCGACGGAGTGAAGTTCCGCCAGGCGGGGCTCACCGCCACCCTCCAGGCCGTCAGCTACGAACTGTGGTGCTCCATCGACAACCACCGGGAACTCAGCATGGACACCCACCTCCGGGTCGGCGGGAACGGCCCGGCGTCACCGGCCCCCGGCAGCGCCGCCGCGACCGCGACCGGGCAGTAGCGATGGCTTCCGGACCCGGCGGCCGCCCGCGCCGCCATACGGTCATCCGCGTGCTGCTCCAAGTGGTGACTGCGGCCGCACTGGCTGTGGACGCCTACGTGCACGCCAGCCTCGCCGCTCCGTATGACCAGGTCGGACGGCAGGTCACCCAGGGAACGTTGTTCCGCCTCGAAGCCGCCGTGGCGTCGCTGGCCGCGCTGCTGGTCCTGCTGCTCGGTCGCCGACGGCCGGTGTGGGTGTTCGCGTTCCTGGTGTCCGTCTCCGCGCTGGGTGCCGTGCTGCTCTATGGGTACGTGAACGTGGGCGCTCTCGGTCCGCTGCCGAACATGTACGAGCCGTTCTGGGGGCCGAAGAGGACCGGCAGCGCGATCGCCGAGGCCGTCGCCGCTGTGACCTCGCTCGTGGGCTTTCTGATCACCGGCCCGCCGCGCTCTGCGTCCACTCGGGCCGGCGCTCCTCGGGGCGGCATGGCCGACGGCGGGGGCGGCTGATCACATGCCACGCCTCGCCTCGCCGCACACCCCGGAGTACCGGCGCAGCTTCTTCGGGGCGCACGGCCACGCCGTGCCCCTGCTCAGGCCCAGCCGGGCAGCGCCCTGTTGGGCCTGGCTCTGATCCAGTTGCTTCTGGCGCTGTGGATGTACGGCCGGCTGCCCGGCCTGCGCGCTGCGCCGCACCCGGTGGGCACCGCGCACCGCCTGATCGGTATATTTGCTTTCCTGTTCTCCGTCCCGATTTGCCCAGCAGTGCATCATCGCCTACGGCGTCAGCCTGACCGGGCCCCGCAGGGCGCTGCACTCGCTCGCCGGCTGTTTTCCAGGGGGCCTTCGTCGCCAAGGTCGTCGTGGTGCGCCATCGCCGCTGGCCGGGCCAGGCGCTTCCGCTCGCCGGTGGCGCGCTCGTCACGGTGATCGCCCTGGCCTGGTACTCGGCGGCGTTGTGGTACCTAAACGGCTTCCGGGCGCCCGGCCTGTAGGGGGACGGCGCCGGATCGGTGCCGTCGTCGGCCACTATCGGCAGTGGTCACAGCTCGCCAACCCGCCGCCTTCCCGCGGTGCGAGGTGACCGGTTCACGCGAAAGCCGTTCCGTTCCTTCGGGGCGTTGGTGCCGCCGGTCTGAGGTGCCCGGCGCCGCCACACCTCGCGGCCAGGTGCGGCACTGACCGGCACCGGGGCGACGTTGGCCGGCTGCGGGCCCCGGCCCGCAAGCACGCGCCTTGTATCCGGGTGCTCTGTGCGAAAATTGGACGTATGGCACATGGTGCTGAAGGCAAGCGAGAGGAGTGCCTCATGATCGCCAAGCTGCTCGCCAAGTTGTCCTTCACCCGCAACTACGGTGCGTACGGCGCCCACGACTGGGGTACGCACACCGGCGACGACAGGGTGTGACCACACGTTCGGCGGGCGCCCCCGGGCTCCCGCCGGCTCCTGGCCGCGCTGCCGACGATATCGGCCTGACTGGTACGAGAAGTCAGGGGCGATCCCATGGGCCGAGTGAATGAGCCGCCGCGGTTGCCCGGAGGCAGCTTCGCGGCCTGGAGCCGCAACCGGCTGGCACTAGCGCGCCGTGGCGCTGACGAGTGCGGGGACGTCTGGCAGCTGGAGCGGGGTGTCTACGTAGCCGCTACGGCCGGGGTGTGTGAAGAGGTCCTGCACCGCGCGCAGGACTTCCCCAAGCCGTCCTCGCCTCTCTTCCCGCCGTTGAAGCGGGCCGGCGGAGCGCCGACGCCCGAGGAGGGGGCGCACGCTCGCGCCGCCCGTATGCGCGGACTGCGCCCGCAGGCGGTTGCGGCCCGGATCGGTGAGATCGCGTCCGGGACCGCTCGCTTTGCCGACCAGTGGCCCACGGGCCGGGACGTCGAGATTCTGCCCCTGGTCCGGCCCGTCCTGGCAGAGATCGGCGTGCGCTACCTCTTCTCCGAAGACGCTCCCGCCCTGCTGCCCTTCGCCTGGCAGCTCTTCGTGGCCCGGGAGGTGCTCGTACGCCCCTCGCACTGGGTGTGGCCGCGCTGGGTCCCCACACCGGCACGGCGGTTCCGCACACGGCGGCAAGTCGCCTTCACGAACGCCGTGCGGCCCATCGTCCGCCGACGCCGTTCATCGGGCCGGCTCGGTGACGACGTGCTGGGACAGATGCTCCGGCCTTCCCCCCGCTACGGCAAGCTGTCGGAAGAAGTCATCCTCGACACCCTCCCCGGAATCACCGTCGCCACCTTCGAGACACCCTCCCGGGCAGCCGGATGGATCCTGCTCCACCTGGCCCGATACACCGAGGCCGCGGACCGCGTCGCGGCCGAAGCCGCCATGCTGCCCGCCGACCCGGCCACGACGACCAGCACCCACGTCGACAACCTGCAGTACACCCAGGCGCTGGTACGCGAAGTGCTCCGACTGCACCCCCCGAGCTGGCTGCTCACCCGGCGCGCCCCGCGACAGACTCAGCTTGCCGACTACACCATCGACGCCGGATCCACCGTTCTCGTCTGCCCCTACACCGCCCACCGCGACGCACGGGAACACCCCGAACCGGACCGGTTCCGGCCCGAACGCTGGCTCGACGATTCGGGCTCGCCGGCGAAGCCCGGGGTCTTCCTCGGCTTCGGCACCGGGCCGCACGGCTGCGAGGGAGCCTCTCTGGCCATGGCCATGCTCACGCTCATGACCGCGCAGACCGCCCGCCGCTACCACTTGAGCGAGCCGCCCGGCGCGGAACCCGGCTACCGGGTCACCACCTTCGAAGGTCTCGCAACCGCCGGCCTGCACCTGCGTGCCACCTTGCGCGGCTGAGGGCAGTCCTACTTCCGGTGGCAGGCCGCCTCCACCCGCGAACAACGAACGTCGATCAAATCCGAGCGCCGTTCCACACGCGCTCGGATCACCGGCTCATGGCTCGCTCATCGAGCGTCGCCGGTCGAACTCGTTGACGAGCATGCCCATCATGACAAGGTCGTGATGCCGGCCGGCGAAGAAAACGTGTTCCCGCAAGCGCCCCTCCTCGGTGAAGCCGAGCCCACGAAAAAGTGCCAGCGATGCCTCGTTGTGGGCCAAAACCGCCGCCAGGCACTTGTGATAGCGCCGCTCGGCGAACATGAAGCGCAGCAGCAGCACCACGGCTTCGGTCGCGTAGCCCTTGCGCCGGTGGCCGGCGCTGATGGTGATATCGAACTCGAACCAACCTGAGCGAGGGCCGGTGCGATGTGAGCCGACTGTACCGACCAGCTCTCCCGTGGCCGTCGCTTCGACCGCCAACCGGAAGCGGTCGTCATGGCACTCGGCAACGGCCTGCTCCTTCGCCCAGGCACGGTAGCTCTCGGCAGACCTCGGCAGGTCCAGCCGGCCCCCTCGCGTCCCGTCCTCGTCGGCGAAACGCGCGAACGCCGTCCAGTCGTCGGGCTCGACAGCGCGCAGGCGTACCCGATTACCGGTCCAGGACGATGCCATGCCCTATTTGATCACGCTGCTGTGCGCACGAGGCCGACAGGCACGCCGATGCAGGCGTTGCCCGCCGTGCTCCGTCTCACTGCTGATCGTCGTCCTCGTGGGGGGGGAGCGGGGTCCCGCAGCGGGCGCAAGTCCGACTGCGTTCAGAGAGGGTGATGCCGGTGCTGCTCCGCTACTGCTCTTCGACTGAACTGAGGTAGAGCTGTCATGGGGCGGGAGGTCGGGGCAGCTCATGGCGGCACCCGTGGCGTTCATCTCCCGGGTTATCGGACTCGCCGCTATCGGTGCCGCTGTTACGCTGATTTTGTGACGGTTTCCGGCGCACCGTGCCACACGGTTTGCGTCGAAACGGCAATCCAAAAGAGCGCCGCTTGCGTGGCCGAAATGTGCAGCCGCACCAGGGATACGTCCCTGGTCAGGCGCCGATCGCCTGAGCCGCGATGATCAATTCTTTCCATTGGGGACCCGACGAGCGACGTGCACCCCCCGGCACTTCGCAGGGGTGGGCAGCGGCCGGATCCTCCCTGCGCGCCGGGTGCCGGCTGAGGGTCTGCAGCTCCCACTCCCTGTGGAGGCCGGGGTGAAAGTTGTCGTTGATCTCTCCCGATGTGCGGGGTACGCGCAGTGCGCTTTCCTGGCTCCGGAGGCGTTCCGGATGCACGGTGAGGAAGCGCTCATGTACGACCCGAACCCCGATGACGCCTGGCGCGACCAGGTGCTACGCGCCGCGGCGGCCTGCCCGGTCCAGGCAATCCTGGTCGACCAGCTGGAGGCACGGCACGCACCGGCGGAGGCGTCGCCGTCATGACGAGTGCCGACAGCCTGCGTGCGTTCAAACGCGATGGCCGCATCGTGGTCGTCGGGGCTTCGCTGGCGGGGCTGCGGGCCGCGGAGGCCTTGCGCGACGAGGGTTTCACCGGATCGTTGACCATGATCGGTGACGAGTTGGGCGAGCCCTACGACCGGCCTCCCCTGTCCAAGCAAGTACTGACCGGGTGGGTGCCGGCCGGGGGCACCACTCTGCCTCGCCGTCGTGCCATCGAGGCGGAGTGGCTGCTGGGGGTGCCCGCCAGCGGGCTGGACCTCGCGACGAACCACGTGCGTCTCGCCGACGGACGCGAGATTCCCTTCGACCGGGTGCTGATCTCCACCGGGGTACGGGCCCGGCCGTGGTTCGTCGAGTCCGAGGCGGCCCTGGACGGAGTGTTCGTCGTACGTACACGCGAGCATGCCGAGAGCCTGCAGCGGGCCCTCGCCGCCGGGCCCTCCCGTGTGCTGGTCATCGGTGCGGGATTCACCGGCTCCGAGATCGCCTCCGTCTGCCGCGAGCGGGACATCCCGGTGACCGTCGCCGAACTCGCGCCGGCCCCGCTGGTCGGGGCGCTCGGCGCCATGATCGGCGAGGTTGCGGCCAACATGCAGCGCGCTCACGGTGTCGACCTACGGTGCGGTGTCAAGGTCGCCCGGCTGGAGGGCGACGCGCAGGGACGGTTTCGCCGTGCTCACTTCGACGACGGCAGTACGGTCGACGCCGATGTGGCGGTGGTGGCACTCGGGAGCGTCCGCAACACCGAGTGGCTGCGGGAGTCGGGACTGACGGCGGGCGTATGGGGAATCACCTGCGACACGGGCTGCCGCGCCCTCGACATCAATGGCCGCGTCACCGACGACGTCTTCGCCGCGGGGGACGTGGCACGTTGCCCGAATCCCATCTACGAAAACCGGCTCATCTCGATGGAGCACTGGGCCAACGCCGTCGAGCAGGCGGAGGTCGCGGCACACAACATGGTCAGCGCCCCGGAGGACCGTCGGCCCCACGTGTCCGTCCCCTTGTTCTGGTCGATCCAGTTCGGCGTCAACATCAAGTCCGTCGGCGTGCCGACCTTCGCCGACGAGGTGGCCGTCACCCAGGGATCGCTGGACGACCACCGCTTCGTCACCGCATACGGCTACCGGGGCCGCGTCACGGCCGCCGTGAGCTTCAACAACGCCAAGTGGCTCAACCACTACCGTCGATTGATCGAGACGGCCGCACCTTTCCCGCCCCGCTGCCCCACGCCGGACCAGCCGGCCGCCATGAAACCGGTTCCCGTCGACCTCCCCGGCCCCACCCTGCTCGCTCAGGGCGCCACCGCGGTCGTCACCGGCCATGACCCGGGTGAGCGCCGCATCACGGCCGTGCACCGGCATCGGCAGGCGGAAGGCCGGACGACCACGACCGAGACACCTGGCACACTGCAACGGATCTTCGACTACTCCGCCCGGGCCGACCCGTACCCGCTGTATGCCGAGTTGCGTGAGACGCCGGTGGCTCGGCAGGAGGACGGCAGCTACGTCATCAGTACCTATCGTGAGATCGCGGACACGCTGAATGACCCGCACCTGAGCTCCGACCTACGCAATCTGTCGCATCCGATACCCCCGGTCGAGGGAGGGGCCACGTCGTCGTTCATCCACATGGACCCGCCCGAGCACGATCGCCTGCGGCGCATGGCGATGCGCCACTTCGGCCCCCCGCACACCCCGGGGCTGGTGACCGGCATGGAAAGCGACCTGACCGCCACCGTCGGCAGCCTGATCGACGACTTCGCGGGCAAGGAGCAAATCGACGTCGTCGACGATTTCGCCTTCCCGCTCCCGGTAACCGTGACCTGTCACTTGCTCGGCGTGCCACGCGAGGACGAACCGAGGTTCCACCGCTGGGTGAACGACATCATGAACTCGGTCGACTACAACCCCGAGACCGACCCGAAGGAGAAACTGGACAAGGGCGTAAAGGCCCGCAAGGACTTGCGCCAGCGCCTCGGCGAACTGGTGGAACAGCGCCACGGCCGGCCGGGCGACGGTCTGTTGGGTCGGCTGGCCAACGACGACGGGCCCGACGGCCGGATGACCGACGCCGACATCGTCGCCACCGCCAGACTGCTGCTCATCGCCGGCCACGAGACCACCGTCAACCTCATCACCAACGGCATGCTGACGCTGCTGCGCCACCCGCAGGTACTGCAGCGACTGCGCGACGAACCGGACCTCGCCGTGCCGCTGGTCGAGGAACTGCTGCGCTACGAGCCCCCCGTGCACATCATTCCGTGCCGGGTGGCGTACAGCGACATCACCGTCGCCGACACCGTCATCCCCCAGGGCTCGCAGATCATGCTCATGCTGGCCTCAGGCAGCCGCGACCCGAAACGCTTCCACGATCCGGACCGCTTCGACCCGGATCGGCATGACAACCAGCACCTGGGGTTCGGCAGCGGCATCCACCTGTGTTTCGGCGGCCCGTTGGCCCGGCGGGAAACCCAGATCGCGCTGACTGAGTTGGTACGCCGGCTCGACCGCCCCAGGCTGGTCGCCGACCCGCCGCCGTACCGGCCCAGCCCCGTTCTCCGGGGTCCGATCCATCTGGACATCGAGCAGGGTGACGGTTGACACGGCGGCCGAGGGCAGTTGCAAGGTCGCGCCGCGGACGGCCCGGTCAGCCAGTTCTGCATTCGACAGCAACTCGCTACTGCCCCGCCTGATCGCCGGCCGGACCGAGGGACCACTGTTCCTCACCGAGCGCCGCGCCAGCGCCGGCACCCTGACGAGGGACGTCTGCCCAGCCACGGGACGGGCCCGGCTGTCCTACCGGCGGGCCGAGGAGATCTTCGAAGAGAGCACCCGACTGCTGGCCAACCCCCTCGCCCACCCCGAACAGTGGGACGATCTCCACGGCTTCACGCTGCACCGCTGGCGACACACCGCGCTCACCCACGACGCCGAGTCCGGCACCAGCACACCCATGCTCCTGGCCCGCTCCCGCCACGCCTCCGTCCGCTCCCTGGAGCGGTACGCACGGCCGGGCGTGGACACCGTCGCCCGGCACGTCGCCAGCCAGGACCCCGCTGCGCGGCGCCGAAACTGACGCTTGTCGTCCAGAAGCCATATCGGAGCAGACGGGCCGTCAAAAGATGTGACATCGACGCCGGTTTTTCGATCCGCTCCTACAGGGACCCCAGTCGCTGCGGGCGGCCCTGGACGATGCCGGGATCGTCTTCCCCTCCCTGCGGGTCGACCCCGCGTCGCCTGACCTCAAACTGATCGAGCTCGGCCACGTCCGTGCTGATGTGACCGTGCGCCTGGCCGGCGCACTGCGGCGAGAGGACCGCCGGTGATGACAGAGGAACAGCAGCGGGTAGGTGATCTGGTCCTCGACACTCAGACCAACAAACTGGGCTACGTCATGGGGCAGGAGGGACCGTACGTCCAGCTCCGGCCGGTGGCCGGCGGACGCGCGTGGGCCTGCCGGCGTCGGCGAGCTTCTCCACCTCGTACGCCAAAGCCTCGCGGGCGGTCTTGAGTTGTGACTCCACGGACTGGATGGCGTCGAGGAAGGCACGCGCCCACGCCAGGCGGCGCTCCAGTTCCTCGAACTCGGCGGTGTAGTGGGTGCCGGAGCGGGCGCGGTACTCGAGTACGGCGCGCTCCGCCTCCTCCTGGGCCCGGCGCTGCGCCTCGCGCAGCACGTCGTGGTACTGCCTACGGGCCTGGTCGGCGACCTGCCGGGCGTATTCACGGGCCTGGGCGATCACCGAGTCCGCCTGCTGCTGGGCGCGGGAGAGCAGGTTGACGGCCTCCACGGTCGGCTGCCGCTGAGGTACGGCCATGCCGGTCTGACCGGCCTGGCCCTCCGCCCGCTCGCCGTGCTCGCGGTAGAAGTTGCGCAGGCGGTCGTTCTCGGCCCACAGCCCGGCCAGGTCCTGATGGAGCGCCGTCAACTCGTCGGCGACCCTCAGCATGAAGCGCCCGACCTCCTCCTCGCTGAGGCCGCGCCGGCCGATCGGGGTGCGGGTGAACTGCTTGGTGCGGATCTGTTCGGGCGTCAGCCGACGCTGGGGTTGGTTGTAGGGCGTGCTCATGACTCCATGTCCTCCCCGTGAGACGCGACGCCGTACTGCTCGCCGCCCAGGCCGGTGAACGACTCGAACCGGATGCGCTCGACGGGCGTACCGGTCTGCGCGAGGCGCTGCACCGAGTCGCGCACCATGGTGTCCGAGCCGCAGACGTACACCTCGTGGTCTGTGAAGCGGCCGAGGCGCAGCGCCACCTCCACCGCGGTGCCGTTCTCCTGGGGCCGCAGGGAGACCTCGGAGACGGCCGGGATCACGTTCAGCCAGCGGTGGTTGGCCTTGGCGAGGGCCTCCAGCGCCGGCCAGTCGTACAGGTCGTGGTCAGTGTGTGCGCCGACGACGAGTGTCACCCGGCGTTCCGGTCGCCCGGCCCGCTGCCCGGCGACCTGCTCGACAAGGGCCTTCAGCGGCGCCAGCCCGGTGCCGCCGGCGAGCAGCAGCAGCGGCCGGTCGCCGTCCGGGTCCAGCGTCAGCCGGTTGCCGACCGGGGCGCCGAACCTCAGCACGTCCCCGATCTGGACGCCGTGCACCAGCGACGAGGAGACCGGCCCGCCCGGCACCATGCGGACGTGGAGGTCGAGGGTGCCGTCCGGGCGGGGGGCGTTGGCCGGACTGTAGTAGCGCCACAGCCCGGGACGCAGGTGGGTCTCGACCGCCACGCTCTGACCGGGCAGGTAGTCCAGGCGGTAGTTGGGCTTGACGGTGAGCACGGCCACATCCAGCGTTCGCCGTTCGTGCCCGATCACCTCGGCGTCCCACCAGGGCGGGCTGCTGTTGGTGGCCTCCTCGGCGGCCTGGCGCATGACCTTGGCGACCAACTCGTACGCCGCCTGCCAGTCGGCGGCCAGTTGGTCCGTCCACTGCGGGCCGAGGAAGTGGGCCAGCGTCCCCAGCAGGGCGGACCCGACCGCGGGGTAATGGTCGGCCTGGACGCCGAACTTACGGTGGTCCCGGCCGAGTTGCTCCAGGAACGGCACCAGGTCGTCCACCTGGTCGACGCGGGACACGATGGTGCCCAGCGCCCCGAACAGCTTGTCGCGCTGACCTGCCATGCCGATCGGGAACATGTCCCGGGTCTCGGGATGGGTGAAGAACAGCGTCGAGTAGAAGAACAGCGGCACCTGGTCGCCGTAACCGGCGACCACGTTCCAGCTCTCCTGCAAACGGCGAGCGTCAACCACAATGTCAGGCTCTCCGCACCAGCTCGGCGCCGGGCTCTCGGACGATCTGCTCCTTGACCGCGGTCAGCACGCCGGAGACGTGCATCAGCACGTCCACCCCGACGCGGTTCTCCCACAGCACCCCGAGCAGGACGTGGCCCACCCGCTCGTAGTGTTCCCCGATGATGTCCAGGCCCTGGTGCGCCTCGGCCAGACCTCGCCCGGCGTAGTTGTCCGGGCCGCCGAGGACCTTGGTCAGCATCAGCACCATGTGGCGCTTGAGCGTGGGCAGGTCGACGCCGTCGAAGTACGGGGACAGTTGCTCGTCCTTCAACGCGTGGAGATAGAGATCGTCGACGACCTTTCTGACGGCCTGCGCGCCGCCGATCTGCTGGTAGAACACGGGGCTTCCCGGCTGGTCGGCGGCCGGCTCCTTCGCGTGCGTCGCGGCGGCTTCGTCCAGCGTCATGTCTGTCACTTGGGCCTTTCTCATCTGTGGTCGTCAGATGGCGGCACGTCGGTGTGCCTCATCCCCGGGTATGCGCGCCCCCGTTCCCCGTGTGGCGGGTCCGGCCACAGCCGGGATCTCCAGCCACGTGCCTCATACACCGCCGCGCCCGCCGCAGGCGACGATGTCGGTCAGGGCGTCACCGAGCCGGCACCCCGGTGTGTATGCCCGAGGCAAACCCGGTGGTGCGTGCACCGAGGCAGGGCTGTGACCCCATTCAGCCGGAAGCGGACGGCCGTGATCCTGTCGTAAGTTGACGGTGGGTCGCAAGCCTGGAACCACGGTCTCATCCCATGCGGCGGCGTGATTCGATCGGTGCCGGCCGGTTGGGCTCTGTTGCGGTAACACGGCTGCAGCCAGCGGGAGTTGGAGTCGGCGCCCGGAGGGGATTCAGGACGTCGACGGCAAGTTTGACTTGATCGCCACTGGTCGGTGTGGCGCATCCAACAAGTGCTGCGTGAGCGACGCCGAGGCGGCGTCAGCCTGTGGTGGCTCCGGGCTCGCGGGCGATCTCGAAGATACGGTGATGTCCCCACCGTTCGGGACGAGTTGACCGAGGGCCTTTGCCAAGGGAGTCGGCGCGTATCGACGGCAGCGGCGAACCGCGGATCGGTGTGGGGGGCAACCAGGAATAGAGGAATCCGTCTCCGATTCCATGTCGGTTTCGTCTTTTCGTGCTCGCGGACCGGAGGAACCGGTCTGCGCCTCCCTTCATGCCGATAGATCGTGCGCGGTGCATTTATCGTCCTGGAGCTCGTCTCCTCGGGCCGCCGCGATTGACGGCGCGCCACTCGGTTCGGACGACGGACGCGCTGCCCGCGACCGGACGGATACCGCCGATATACCGCCGCTCTCCCCCGGTCGTGCAGGGTGAAGCTCGGACAAGCCGCGGTGGAGCCGCTGCCTCGGTGAACGGCTGTCGGGAGGGCATCGATGTCTGGAAACGCAGGGAGCGAACGTCCCTCGCCCGGGATACCGGGTGTCGACGACGGCGGGCCCCCGGTCAGCGCGCTCCGCGTCGACGCCGTGCCAGGGCGCCGAAGCGCCGATCGCACCATTGCCCCCAGATCCCGAGCGGCAGCGGCCCCCACGCCCGCCCATTGCGGCAGAGGGGCGTGTCATGACCTATCTTCATGATCCGCATCACCGTGCGGTACCTCATGAACAGTCGCACGGCGGGCAGGTGCCTCGGCAGCGGTCGGCCACGCCGTACCCCCGTGACGACCGCGAGGCGGCGGACTTCCGGATGCCGATCGACACCGGGGCCGAGGCAGGGACGACCGGCTTCCACAGCTTCGTGTGCTCCGACTGCAACCTCGGCTTCGGCCGGCATGTGCACCTCCACCTCCGGTCGGCGGCGTCCGAGGTCGGCAAGGCGCGCGCGGCGGTGGGCGAGGCCCTCCTCTCCTGGGGGTGCCCGTCCGGAGTCGTCGACGACGGCCGGTTACTCGTCAGCGAGTTGCTCGCGAACGCGATCAAGTACGCACCCGACACTTGGATCACCCTGGACCTGATGCAGATCGGTGACCGCCTGTTGGTGGAGGTCACCGACGGGTCCGCGGCACAGCCCGTCGTCCACCAGGCGGGTCCCCAGGAGGAGCAGGGCCGAGGGATGTTCCTCGTGCAGGCGATCGCGTCCGCCTGGGGTGCGCGCCGGGACCGCCGTGGCCGTAAGACCACCTGGTGCACCGTCGCCATCGACGGGAGCGGCGGGACGCCGCCTCGATGACCTGCGTGGGCCGGCCGGGGGCCGCGTCGCGGCTCCGTACCGATCGCCGTACCCCGGGCGGCGACCTGCGACGCACACGGCGGAAGAGCGAACGACAAGACGCGAACAGCAGAAGACGAATACACCTCCGAACACCCGGCATCGGCCTGAGCCGGTACCGGTGGTCGGGTAGGCCGCAGTTCCTGAGGGAGGACCAGTGAACGGCGTGACCGGAAGCATGGGCCGGAGTTCATCCGCGCTGGAACACAGCCACCTGTACGCGTGGGAGGTGCACCAGGTCTGCGACAGCAGACACCAGCAGGGTCCGTGCGGTACGTGTGCGACGGAGCAGAGCGCACGGGCCTGTATCGAGGCGGCCCTGTCCGCCGCGGCCCGCCCGGGCGTGCATTCCTGGGGGCTGCTCAGCCGCGTTCCGGCGGCGCTGCGGCAGCCGAAGTCGTCCTGGCTGCCTACGCCGATCGCTCGGGCCGCGCTCGGGCCGGACGGGACGGTGGCCTGGCAACCACCGGCCGGCCGGGGACTGGTACCGGTGAGGGCGCCGGAGGCCGGCCCGACGCAGTCTCGCGGTGAGAACTTGCCCTCCGCACTGGCCCGCTTCGGGGGCACGGTGCAGCGGTATCGGTTGGCGGCCGGACTCGCCCGCCGGGAGGTCGCCGAGCGGTTGCGGTGCGCCGAGGCGGAGCTCGAGCGGGTGGAGAACGCCAAGGGGATGCCCTCCCGCGGCTTCGCCGTCGAGGCCGACCGGCTGCTCGGCGCGGACGGCGCCTTGGCAGCTCTGTGGCCCTCCCTCGTCAAGTCCGCCTATCCGGACTGGTTCTGGCAGGTCATCGAGTTGGAGCAGCAGGCGAGTTTCGTCCAGGAATTCGAGACTGTCGCCATTCCCGGTCTGCTGCAGACCGAGGCCTACGCCCGGGCCGTCTTCACCACCGCCCATCCGGTGGCCCCGGCGCTGCAGATCGAGCAGTACGTGACCGCCCGTTTGGACCGGCAGCGCATTTTGGAGAGACGCGACCCACCGCAGATCATGATCACCCTCGACGAGGCGGTGCTCCGTCGGCGCGTCGGCGGGAGCCGGACCATGAGCGAGCAGCTCGGACACCTGGTGACCCTGGCCGAGCTGCCCAAGGTGCACCTTCAGGTCATCCCGTTCAGCGTGCGCGAGCACCCCGGGGGCATGACCCCGTTCCGCATCATGGGCTTCCGGGAGGGCCCGGACGTCCTCTACGGGGAGTCGTTCATCGGCGGCCAGGTGACCAACGACGCCCATCAACTCCGGCAGCATCAGCTCGCCTTCAACCTCATCCAGGCCAACGCGCTGTCCCCCCAGGACTCGCGCACCCTCATAAGTCGGCTGCGAAAGGAAATCGATGGTGGACCCGACTGAACTGCACTGGCGCAAGAGCAGCTACAGCATGGGAAACGGAGGGAACTGTGTGGAGGTCGCCGATGCCGGACACGCCGTCTACGTCCGGGACAGCAAGGACCCCGATGGCCCGGCGTTCGGGTTCGGTCGGGAACAGTGGCAGGCATTTCTTACGGCCCTGGGAGACGGCGGGGGTTGGGCACTTACCCGTCCGGTGGCACCGTCCACCGCCGGACGCACCCGAACGGCTGCGCCGCGGCTCCTCCTGAAGCGGCAGGACGTTTCGTCCGGGGCCGCCACCCCACGTCCGTGCCCCCGCCATGCGCCTGACGGGCACTGGGAAGTCGTTCCCCTGGGCCGCTCGTACTGGCTGGCGGCACAGGTCGGCGTTCCGTGAAGTGGCCCATGCCACCCCGCACTTCTAGACTGCCCCGGTGCCGTGAACTGTCGCGGCACCACTTTCACCGGGGTTGTGGAGGCTCCGTGAGGCGACCCACGCACGCACGTGGATGTACGGCGCGCCCTCGAGCCGCCGGCGCCGGATCCCGGCGCGGGACCCGGCGCGGGACCCGGCCGCCCTCCGCGCCGCGGCCCGGTGCGTCTTCGTCGCGGCGCCGGGCACGCCAAGGATTCGATTCTCCCACTGGCTGAGGCCGGTGGTTCCCTCGAAGGGAGGTCCGACCATGGGTTCGGTCGGTGCACAGGCGGTGGTCATCGGCGGGTCGATGGCAGGACTTGTCGCGGCGCGTGCGCTGGCCGACCGGTTCACCCGGGTGACCGTCGTGGACCGGGACGCTCTGCCCGGGGACGCGCGAGACCGGCGAGGCGTGCCGCAGAGTGGCCATGCGCACGCGTTGCTGGTCAGCGGGCAGAGCACGCTCGAAGAGCTGTTTCCCGGTCTCACCGACGAGCTCGTCGCGGGCGGGGCGGTGCCCTTCGATCCCGGGTCGGACCTGCTCTTCCACCAGATGGGGGGCCATCGGATCCGCTGTGCCACCGGACTGCAGGGGATCAGCCTCAGCCGCGCCTTCCTGGAGCACGCGGTACGGGCCCGCGTGTCCGCGTTGCCCACCGTGGAGGTCCGCGACCTCCTCGCGGTGTGCGGGCTGACCGGGTCCGCCGGCAGGGTGACCGGGGTCGAACTGGACGGGGGCGAGGTCCTCGCCGCGGATCTGGTGGTGGACGCGACGGGACAGAGCGGTACGCGGTCCGACCGGTGGCTGCACGCCCTGGGCTGTTCGACCCCCGAGGTGGCCACCGTCAAGGTGGACGTCGGATACGCCACCCGCCTGCTGCGGCGCGGTGCCGACGACCGGTTGCTCGACGACGTACTGCTCTACCTGATAGCCGGCGTTCCCCCGCACGACAAGCGGGCGGCCGCCGTCTTCCCCGTCGAGGGCGACCGGTGGATGGTCACCCTGGCCGGCTGGCATGGGACCCACGCGCCCGTCGATCCGCAGGGGTTCGCGAAGTTCGCCGCCGAGCTGCCGACCCCCCATGTCGGAGAACTGGTCGCCCGCGCCGAGCCGGTGGGTGAGGAGGACGCGCGACGGTTCACCTATCCGCAGGCCCGGCGGCGTCTCTTCGAGCGGCTGCGGCGGCCTCCCTCGGGCTATGTGGCGATCGGTGACGCCCTGTGCAGTTTCAATCCGGTGTACGGGCAGGGCATGAGCGTCGCCGCCCTGGAAGCGGTGGAACTCGGCTGCTGCCTGGACCGGTTCGGCACCACGTCCTCAAGGATGGCCCGCGCCTACTACCGTGCGGCGGCCAAGGTGATCGCCGGCCCGTGGCAGGTGGCGACGGGCGGCGATTTCATGTACCCGGAGACGGTGGGCCGCCGGCCGCCGGGCACCGACCTGGTGAACCGCTATGTCCGCCAGGTGCTGCTGGCCAGCCACGTCTCGGTGGACGCGCACCGCGTCGTCCTCGACATGCAGCACCTGCTGGCTCCGCCGAGCGCGGCCCTGCGGCCCGCCACGGTCGTCCGCAGCCTGCTGGCCGCCCGCCGGTCGCCGGCCCGCGGGTGACGTACGCTCTCCGGCCCTGAAGCGCGGCGCACCGGCGCCGCGCTCGGAGCGCGGAGGGAACAAAAGGGAACGGATCCCGCCGGTCGCACGCGAGTCGGCAAGTTCCTTGCCGCCCGCGGAGATTGCGCCCAGGATGTTCGAACCCCGCGCTCGGCGCTTTCGAGGTACCGCTGGAGGTCATATGGTGGCTGTCCGTGGCCGGTTCCCCGGCTTCCGCACGTGTCCGGCTCCGGAACCGGCTTGCGTCAGGCCTGCCTTGCACGGGTGACGACTGACGGAGCGTGGCATGCGGTATCAGGTCCTCGGTCCTCTCGGGCTGTGGCGCGGCAGCGACGAGATCCCCCTCGCCCCGGCGAAGTGGCGGATGCTGCTGGCGGTGCTGCTGTGTGACGCCAACCAGGTGGTCCCCACCGACCGGCTGGTCGCGGAACTCTGGGGCGCCGACCCTCCGCAGAGCGTCGGCAAGCTCCTGCAGGGCTATGTGTCGCGGGTGCGGCGGGCGCTTGGGGATGAGTCGGGCCGACTGCTGGTGACCCACGCGCAGGGGTACCGGGCCCACGGCTACCGGCTCGTCGTGGCACCGGGCGAGGTCGACGCCCACCGGTTCGTGGAGCTGATCGAGCAGGGCGGGCGGGAGCTCGACGGCGGTGCGCCCGAGACCGCCGCCGAGCGGCTCGAAGAGGCCCTGGGACTGTGGCGCGACGCCCCCTTCGCCGACGTACCGCCGACGCCCGCCCTGGAGGCCGAGGCGATGCGCCTTGCGGGGTACCGCACGCAGGCGCGGGAGTCGCGCATCGAGGCCCGGCTGAGGCTGGGCCGCCACGAGGCCGTCCTCGACGAACTCGACGCACTGGTGGCCGAGCACCCGCTGCGCGAGGGGCTGCGGGGCCAGCTCATGTTGGCCCTGTACCGGGCGGGCCGGCAGGCCGACGCGCTGGCCGCCTACCAGGACCTGCGGCACCAGCTGGCCGAGGAACTGGGAATCGAGCCGGGCCCGCCCCTGCAACAGCTGCACCAGCAGATCCTGCGGGCCGACGCGTCGCTGCTGCTCGAGGCCCGGCCGCCCGCCGAACCCGCGAGGGCCGCCGAGCGCAGGCCCGTTGTGGTGCCCAGGGAGCTTCCCCACCTCAGCACCACCTTCGTCGGCCGCGCGGGCGAGAGCTCGGTGCTGCACCAGCTGCTGCAGGACGGCGACGAGGGCCGGGTGGCGATGGCCGTGATCGACGGTGCCGGCGGGGTGGGCAAGTCGGCTCTGGCCATCCACACCGCCCACCAGCTCGCCGAACGCTTCCCGGACGGCCAGTTCTACGTCGACCTGCACGGGGCCACCGCCGGGCTGACGCCCCTCGAACCCGGTGAGGTGCTCGGCCGGTTCCTCGCGACGCTCGGCGTTCCGGAGGTGGCCATTCCCTCCAACACGGAGGAGGCCGCTGCCACGTTCCGCTCGCTGGTGGCCGACCGGCGGCTGCTGGTGGTGCTCGACAACGCGGCCGGCGTCGAGCAGGTCCGGCCGCTGCTCCCCGCCGGTCCCGGCTGCGCGGTGCTGATCACCAGCCGCGAGATCCTGACCTCCCTGGAAGGCGCCACCCATCTCCATCTCGGCGTCATGTTCCACGACCAGGCGACCGCTCTGCTGGAGCGGCTCGTCGGCAAGGAGCGGGTGGCCGCGGAACCCGAGGCGACCGACGCGATCGTGCAGATGTGCGGCCGCCTCCCGCTCGCCCTGCGCATCGTCGGCGCCCGCATGGCAGCCCGCCCCAGCTGGCCCCTGAGCACCTTCGTCGAACGGCTGACCGACGCTCAGAACCGCCTCGACGAGATCCGGGTGGGCGATCTGTCGGTGCGCGCCAGCTTCCACGCCAGCTACGACGGCATCTGCCACAGCGAGAACCCCACGGACCGGGCCGCCGCACGCGCCTTCCGCTTCTTCGGGGTGCTGCCCGGTTCGAACATGGGCCTGCAGGCTGCGGCCGCGCTGCTCGGCGTCGACAGCTGGGGGGCCGAGGACGCGCTGGAGCGGCTGGTCGACGCGCATCTGCTGCACAGCCTCGCCCCGGGCCGCTACCAGATGCACGACCTGATCCGCCTCTTCGCACGTGAGCAGGTGTACGCGGAGGAGTCGGCCTCCGAGCGCGAACGGGCCCTCGAACGCGTGCTGCGCTTCTACCTCGCCACGGCCGAGCGGGCGGTGGCCTTCCTCGACGTGCCGCCGCGGCCTCCGCACCGCCCCGCCAAGGACCCGTCCGCCCACGGCGCGCTGCCGACGACGCCGATCAGGAACCGCCGCGAGGCCGAGGCGTGGCTGGACGTCGAGCGCGCGAACCTGATGGCCGCCGTCACGCACGCCGCCGGCCAGACCGACCCCACGGCCCGGCTCGCGATGCGGCTGGCGCGGCCGCTGCACTGGTACCTCTACCCGCACGCCCGCGCCCGGGAGCTGCACACCCTGGCCGAAGTCGTCGTGTCCACCGCCCGCCGCCTCGGCGACCGGGAGAGCGAGGCGTGGGGGCTGGACCACCTGTCCGCGGTGTACTGGCTGCACCGGCGGTACGACGAGATGCGGCAGTGCCTGGAGTCGGCGCTCACGCTCTGGCGCGAGATCGGCGACCGGGACGGCGAGCTGCGGGCCCTTGGCAACCTCGCGGACGCGCTGGCCGAACGCGAGCTCTACGAGGAGGCCGTCGGCGTGCAGCACCGGCACCTCGCCCTGGCACGGGAAGCCGGCGACCTCATGGCCCAGATGACCGGCCTGGGCAATCTCGGGCGGGCGTACCTTGGGCTGGGCCGGACCGAGGACGCCCTGTCCTGCCTGCGGGAGAGCCTGCGGCACGCGCGAGAGACCGGCGAGCGGGCCCTGGAGAGCCTCGCCCTCAACGAGATCAGCTTCATCCTCTTCGACGAAGGCAGGATCCAGGAGGCGCAGGAGCATATGAGACGCGCCACCATCCTCGCGGACGGAAACGTCGCCGCGTACGTGCGCTGGCGCGGATACACCTGGAGCGCGTTCTTCCCTGCCTGCCTGACACTGCGGGTCGGGCCACAAGCCGCGGAGGGAAGCATGAGGTGACGGTGCATCAATGGGCTTATAGGCTCGGCGGAATACCCCGCCGGGTACTTTGCTCCGGGGCCTTCCGGGAAGCCTCCGCTTCCTCTACGGTCGGGCCCTCGATCCACTCCAAGAGTTCACCCACCCAGAACCTGGTAGGCCTCATGGAAGTCATTGCCCACCCCGACGAGCGAATGCTCCGGATCACGCCGACCGCCGATCCTCCCGGCCTGCGCCTGGAGGGGGAGCTCGACGCGACGCGGCACCGGGAGGTCATCGAGGCGCTGTCCCCGCTGGCGGCCGAAGGCGGCGATGTACGGCTCGACCTCGGCGGGCTGCGCTTCATCGACCTCGGCGCCCTGCGGCTGCTGACGTGCCTGGTGGAGCGCTGCGGCAACGGGGTCCGGCTCGTCCTGGACAACCTGTCGCCACAGATGGAAAACCTGATCCAGACAGTCAGTTGGGAGCGTCTGCCCGGACTCGTCCAGGGGCGGAAGGAGATGTCATGACCGCCGAGGCACCCGCGGATCAGCCTGTGGAGGCCGGTCAGGGAGTCCAGCACTACGCTCTTCTGTACGGCGACGAGGAGGAGTTCCTCGCGGGCGCCATCCCCCACCTGCGCGAGGGCATCGAGGCCGGCGACCCGACGTTCGCGGTCACCCCCCGGCAGGAGGCCGAGGTGCTGCGCGACTCGCTCGGCCGGGACGCCGTGGCGGTGCAGTTCATCGATCCGTCGGACTTCTACAGCACTCCCGTGCGGGCCATGGCCGGCATGATGGCCGTCGCCAGGACGCTCGGCTCGCGCCCGGCGTGGGTCGTCGCGTCGGCCGACTGGTCGCAGTACCCGGACGCGATGGAGTGGGTCCGGTACGACTCGATCTTCAACATGGGCTTCGCCGACGCGGATTTCCGGAGCTACTGCTGCTACAACACCTCGGTTCTGGCCCCCGAGGTCATCTCCCTGGTGCGCCAGACCCATCCCAACATCCACGAGGGCGCCCGGCTGCGGCAGAACCCGGACTACCGGGACCCCCGGGACTTCGTCGCCGACGTCGACAACCGGCCGCTGCCGTCCTCCCCGCACTCCGCCGCCTCGATGGAGGTCCGTCCGGACGACCTGCACGCGGTACGGGCCTTCGTCGCTGAACAGGCGAAGAACTGCGGAGTGGCGGGAGACGGGCTGTACAACGTCCTCGTCGGCGTCACCGAGGTGGCGACCAACGCCCTGCGTCACGGCCGGGCGCCGGTGTCCCTGCGCGTATGGCCCGACAACGGCCTCGTATGCGAGATCACCGACTCCGGCCACTGGCAGCCCGAGGAGTTCCTCAGCTGGGTGCCACCGGAGTCCGCCCTGAAGTCGGGGTTCGGCATCTGGGGGGTCGGCATGCTCTGCGACACCGTTCAGGTGCGGACCGGGCCCAAGGGCACCGCCGTACGCCTGCGGATCTGCAGGAAGTAGAGGCGCCTCCGGTGGCTCTGTGAGGGCAAAGCGCTCCCACTCATCGGCGCCCGATCTGCTCCAGGCGGCCTGTTGTGGCTGGCCTAGGTGTCACCAAGGCAGGCTTGTTGTCTTCGCGTCGGAGCCTGGCTGTGGTTCCGGCAACGCCGGTGCAGGCCAGTCACCTTGTACCGCACGATGTGTCGGGAGCTGATGGCAGACCGGACGCTGTCCCCGAAACCCAGCACGGTGTCCCGGCGTTCACCGCCGTCGGTCACAGGGCAGTGGCGGCGCGGACCAGCCCCGCGACCGCCGTTGAGCGGCTGTGTGGAGGCCAGGCGATGACAGTGGTGACGTGGGGGGCGTCGGGGACCGGTACGGCGGTGAGGTCCTCGCGCAGGCCGGTGCGGCCCGACTCCGGCACGACCGCGCAGGCGCGGCCGAGGGCGATGAGCTGAGTGAGTTGCGTGTGGTCGCGCACCTGCGGTCCGGGGCCGTCCGGGAAGGTGCCGTCAGAGCGAGGCCAGCGGGGCAGGGGCAGGTCGGGAAGGTCGGTGACCTCGGCGAGCCGCACGTGGGGGCGGGCGCTGAGAGGGTGGCCCGCCGGGAGGATCGCGACCTGACCCTCGGAGTGCAGGTCCTCGGTGTCGAAGCCGGCCGTGTCGTCGAATGGCCGATGCAGCAGGGCTACATCGGCCCGGCCGTCGTGCAGCAACCGTGCCTGCTCGCCCGGTCCGCACAGCACGACGTCCACGGCGACGGCGCCGGGCTCGGCGGCGTAGGCGTCGAGTAGTTTCGCCAGCAGTTCGCCGGAGGCGCCCGCCTTCGCGGCCAGGACCACGGCGGGGCGGCCGGTCGCGGCGAGGGCGGCCCGGCGGGTGCGCCGTTCGGCGGCCTCGACGGCGTCCAACGCCGCCCGCGCCTCCCGCAGCAGCACCGCCCCTGCGCCGGTCAGGGCGACACCTCGGCTGCCGCGCTCCAGCAGGAGGGTGCCCAGGCGCCGTTCGAGCCCGCCGATCGCCCGCGACAGCGGGGGTTGGGCGATGCCGAGCCGCTGCGCGGCCCGGCCGAAGTGCAGTTCTTCGGCGACCGCGACGAAGTACCGCAGCTCACGTGTCTCCATCCCGCCAGCCTAACCGGGACGGCCAGGAGCGATACCCGGGCGGTATCGCCGTCCACCCAGTCGGTCTTGGACGCCCTGCCCGGCGGGGGAGAAGTATCGATGTCATGAGTGAGACGAACACCGTGAACCACCACAAGGTCGCGCTGGTGACCGGGGCCAACAAGGGCATCGGGTACGAGATCGCCGCCGGGCTCGGCGCCCTCGGCTGGTCCGTCGGAATCGGCGCGCGGAACGAGGAACGGCGCGAGACCGCTGTGAACAAGCTGCGCGCGGCCGGAGCCGACGCGTTCGGCGTGCCGCTGGATGTGACCGACGACGCGAGCGTGACAGCGGCGGCTCGGCTGATGGAGGAGCGGGCCGGGCGGCTTGACGCGCTCGTCAACAATGCGGGGATCACCGGCGGCGGACCGCAGGAGCCCACCACGGTCGACGTGAACCGGGTACGGGCGGCCGTGGAGACCAACGTGATCGGCGTCATCCGCGTCACCAACGCCCTGCTCCCGCTGCTGCGCCGCTCGCCGTCGCCGCGGATCGTGAACGTCTCCAGCAGCGTCGGCTCCCTCACACTCCAGACCACGCCTGGCGCCGAGACGGGCCCCATCGCCATCGCCTACGCTCCGTCGAAGACGTTCCTCAACGCCGTCACCGTGCAGTACGCCAAGGAACTGGCCGACACCCACATCCTGATCAACGCCGTCTGCCCCGGCTACACGGCGACCGACCTCAACGGCTTCCGGGGAGTGCGCACCCCCCAGCAAGGCGCAGCCGCCGCGATCCGGCTGGCCACCGTATCGGCCGACGGGCCGACGGGCCGCTTCTTCGACGACGAGGGGGAGGTGCCCTGGTGACGCGCTTCCGGTTCGCGCCACCCCGGGAGGATTGCGCATGCGCGTCCTCGTGACCGCCGTCATGTCACGTCATGTCGGTACGGCCGCCGAGCCCGAGCCGCCGGCGGACCACGAGGTGAGGGATCGAAAGGCACCGGGCGTCTGTGACAAGTTGCCTGCCTTCCAGGTGACACCAAAAGCTCCCTCCTCGCCCGGCGCCTCGTCGACCTCAGCTGCATCAAGGACGCCGTGCGAGTTCTTCAAGAGCCGAGGCCTGAACCGGCTGAACCCGTCTGGACTGGCACCTTCTCCACCGAACCCCCGCTCTGACACTGCTGACTCCCGGCCACACCCACCGGTGAGAAACCACGGTCAAACTTCGTTGAGACGGGTCACCTGTGTCATCAACTGGCTGTTCCCCCAGGTGGACACGCCTGTCTGTGTCGCTGATCAGCTGATCTGTGTCATCGCCAGTGGGCCGGCCACGGTGGACCCAGCGCAGAACCTGGGTCCTTGGGTCCCGATACCGGTGTTTTCTCTGGTGTGGACACGAACGGGGCCCGTGGCTGGGTCCACCTGGGTCGCTGGGGCCCACCCGCTCGCACGGGCCGGTTCGTCCGGAGTGGTCCCCAGCACCCGGTGCGGCCGATACCGTTGAGGGAGATGCCAGTTCTGCCTTCTGGAGCCCTCGATGAGCGAACAGCCGGCAACCGCCGACCACGCCCGGCAGCAGCTGGAGCCCGCGGCCGCCGACGCGGTCCGCGCCTACGCCGCCCAGACCCGGGAGAGAGCCGACCAGTTCGCCGCCGTCCTGGAGGACATCGCGGCCAACGGCCTGCCCTCGGTGGAGGACTGCACGCCGTGGGAGGAGCTGCGCGAGGCCCACCTCGCCCGGCTCGCCGGCCAGCGCCCGGCCGTCGCCTGATGGCCCCGCACCAGGGCCCGCGCCGCGCCCGTGTCGCCTTCTCCGACTCCGCCGCCAAGCAGCTGGAGAACATCACCAGCGAGGCGGAGATCCACGCCCTGGACCGCGCCCTGGTCGTCATCTCCGTCGACCCGGAGGTCGGCGAGCCGATCCCCGGCGACACCGCCGGCCCCCAGCTGCGCCAGTACACCGACGAAGTCGAAGCCGTCCGGGTCCTGTACTTCGTCACCGTGCTGCGCACCGTCGTTATCTGCGGTCCTGATCTGGCCCTTGTTGTGTGAGGCACATGGGCTCACCAGTCCGTGTGACTGTGAGATATCTGCTGGTTGTGAGGCACGTCTTGACGGTCAGTCATCGGTGTCATGAAGTTCCGTGCTGCATGCGCCGAGTCCCCAGTCGACGGCCGCCCGCTGTGGGTCGTGGTCGATGAGTCGTACCGGCTTCACCATGAGTCCTGCCTGTTTTTGGCTTCGTTGCGGGACATGGGTCGGTCGTTCAACACCGAGAAGGCGTACGGCATCCGTTCCGCCCTGTTGCTGACCTGGTGCTCCGAACGCGGCCTCGACTGGAAACAGATCACGCTGCTCGACCTGGCCCGGTTCCTGCGTTGGCTGGTGGACGAGCCGCTACCGCCACGCAGCCCGCGGCTGTCGTCCCCGCCACGCTTCCGGATGGAGAAGTCCGCGAACGCGGTGATGACCGGGGTCTGCGAGTTCTTGCGGTTCTGCTCGCGCAACGAGTGGGTGGACGCGGAGCTTGTGGGCCGGCTGTCGGAAACGAAGTACCTGAGCTGGCTTCCGCCGGGCAAAGAAGCGGGCGAGGACGGCCAGTTCCGCACCGTGAGGACGAAGATCCTCAAGCTGCCGGAGCCGTCCGAAGAGGCCGTGGAGTATCTGCCCCCGGAGGAGGCTGACCAGCTGTTCCAGGTCGCCACGCGGGCCCGCGACCGGTTCCTGATCGCCCTGCTCGGCTGCACGGGAGAGCGGATCAGCGAGGCCCTGGGACTACGCCGTCAGGACATGCACCTGCTCAGCGACTCACGGATGCTCGGATGCCGGGTCGAGGGCCCGCACATCCACGTCCGGCGGCGGGCGAACAACGCCAACGGAGCCTTGGCCAAGTCCCGCTTCGCCAGGGCCATCCCGGTCACCGAGGATCTCGCCGGGCTCTATGCGGACTACCAACTCGAACGGGACGAGGTCCCCGAGGCGGCCGGCTGCGACATGGTCTTCGTGAACCTCTTCCACGCCCCGCTCGGGCGACCGATGCGCTACGGCACGGCGAAGGAGCTCTTCGACCGGCTGGCGAAGAAGACCCAGCTCACCGCACGTCCGCACATGCTGCGGCACGGGGCAGCCACGGCCTGGGTCCGCGCCGGCGTCGACGAGGACGTGGTCCAAGACCTGATGGGGCACGTCTCCCGGTCCTCGCTGACGCCCTACCTGCACGCCAGTGACGCGGACAAGCGGGCGGCAGTCGAGCTGGTGGCAGCGGGGAGGCGCTCGTGACCAGTCCCGCCCCAATCACAGCGGAGCCGCTCTCCGACGTCGTTCCCCTCGACCTGGCGGCCTGGACGAGCTGGCTGCAAGAACAGGTTGATCCTCTCTGGCGGCCGGGTGAATGGTCACAGCAGGCATGGTTCTTCGACGGCGACGTGGACAACCCGCGCACCTCGGCCTCGAAGTGCGCCACTACCTCGTGCTGGACCGTGATGCCCTCGCGCAACCTGCTCTGCCGACACTGCCTGGATGCTCACAGGACGAGCACGCTGAGCCGGGAAGAGTTTGTCGCCACCTACCGGCGGCCCCGACGGATCCGCACGAAATGGGGGGCCGAGCGGGAGCCATGCGCTCTGGAAGGTCCCTCCGGCAGATGCGAACGGCCGGCCTACAGCGCCAGGCTCTGCCGCACCCACTACTCGCGTTGGCGCCGGCGCCCGGATCCGGAGGCCACCGTCGAGGAATGGCTGGCTGTCACCACTGCGGAGCCGCTGGAAGCAAGGCCGACCTGCATCGTCCGGGGCTGCTTCAACCAGCGGGTGGTCGCCGGGCTCTGCGGTCCGCACGTTCAGCGGTGGGACCGTGAGAAGAGAGCGGGCGCGTCCCGCGACCCTGAGCAATGGGCCCGGCAAGCGGCCACCCGTCTGCTCACCCACCAGTTCACCCTGCGGGACCTGGAGGAGCCTGTCCGCTGGGAGCTTCTCTATGCACTGCAGCAACGGGATGCCCGCGGCGGCATCATCGAGCCGATGGCCACCCGCCATCTGACTCGTCGGCTGGAGGGGGTCCCGACCCTGCTGACGGTGGACGTCGCGTCCTTCATCGAGGGGGCCGCCAAGCACCACAACCTCGTGGCCTTGATCCGGGAGACCGTCCGCGGTCTGCGCCGGGCCTCACTGTCGTTCCGCGGTCTGACGCCCACCGATACCGACACCTGGGACCTGGGCTGGATGAATCTGCGGTCCCCGGCGCTGGGCGGGCGCCGCAACCGCCCGGGGCAGGTCGACGCTTCCGCCATCCGTCAGCCGTGGCTCCGGGAAGTGATCAAGACATGGGCCACCACGGTCAGCTTGGACAGTGGCAAGTTCAAACGGGTGTTCGCTGCTTGCGTCGTTGCTTCCGATGCACTGCATGCCCGGCCCGGCGGGGGCCAGGACTACACGAAACTGCGGTTCGCCGACATGCAGGCGGTCTTCACCGCGATGAGCCGCATCCGCCGCACCACCGATGACGAACTCGCCAGCCGGAGCCATCGCCAGCAGTCGTTCGGCAGCTTCATGGAGATCGTCGACTTCGGCCGCAAGACGGACATGCTGACCGGCATGCCCGGCAGCTTCGACCGGGACAAGACACTGGTCCTGCCGCCCGAGGAGACGAGCGAGGACGCTGCCGGCCGGGCCGTCCCTGAGCCCGTCATCGCCCAGCTCGATGCCCACCTTGCCCTGATGGGAGCTGGCTTCCCCTACGGCGAGATGGAGCCGGCCGACGTCGAGCTGATGATGCAGACGGCCTACCTGATCCTGCGTGATACCGGCCGCCGTCCCGTCGAGATCGCCAGCCTGCGGCTGAAGTGCTTGGAGACCCGCGGGGTCGAAGACACCCTTATCTGGGACAACGTCAAGAAGCGCCGCTACGGACGCAAGCTGCCGATCACCCGCGAGACCGCCGCGGTGATCAGGACCTGGCAGACCCGTCGACGCGAGCTGGAGGTTCCCTCCCGCAGCCGGAAGTACCTGTTCCCGTCGATCACCGGCCGCAGCGGGATCGCGCACATGGGGTCCAGCCTGGCCAGCGCGATGCGGGACTGGGTCGCGGCCATCCCGGTGCTGCTGAGTGACGAACTGGACGATCAGGGCAACAGGCTGCCGTTCGATCGCACATTGATCTTCCCCTACGCGTTCCGGCATGCCTATGCCCAGCGTCACGCCGACGCCGGTGTCCCCGTTGACGTGCTCAAAGAGCTCATGGACCACCGGTCGATCGTCACCACGATGTCGTACTACCAGGTGTCCCTGAAGCGGAAACGAGAAGCGATCACGACCATGCGGCGGCACACCATCGACCGTTCCGGACGGCCGGCACCGTTCACCAGCACCACCGACTACGAAGCCCAGTCGGTCGCCGTCCCGTTCGGCAACTGCCGCGAGCCCAGCAACGTCAAGGCCGGCGGCAAAGCCTGTGCGATCCGCTTCCAGTGCGCCGGCTGCGGCTTCTATCGCCCCGACCCGTCCTACCTGCCCGCGATCGAGGAGCACGTCAACGACCTGCGGGCCGACCGCGAGACCGCCAAGGCCATGGACGCCGACGACTTCGTCGTCCGCAACCTCACCGACCAGATCACCGCCTTCACGACCGTCGCCGACACCATGCGCGACCGGCTCAGCAAGCTCCCCACGGACGAGCGCGAGGAGATCGAGGAGGCCAGCGCGGTCCTGCGGAAGGTCCGCGCGACCCGGGACCACAAGCTGCTGCCGCTGACCGTGATCCGCAAGGAGGCCCCGGATGCCTGCTGAGACGTCCGCAAAGCCGTCCAGGACGCCCGCTGAGGTCCTCAAAGCCGCACGTCAACGGGACAGTGCCGACAAACGCGGACGCGTCCTCAAGGCCGTCCAGGACATGCTCCGCGACAACCGCCGGATCACCTTCGCCGCGGTCGCCCGCGAAGCTGGCGTCTCCAGTTGGCTCGTCTATGCCCCTGGCCTGCGCGAACGCATCGATCAGGCCCGGGCCCGACAGGCCGCCCAAGGCCACCAGGACCAGCAGAGCGGACGGAAAGTCTCCCTCGCCAGCGAGCGCACCGACCTGCTTCTCGCCCGACAAGAGATCAAACGGCTCAGAACCGAGAACGGGCAGCTGCGGCAACAAGCTCGCGTTCACCTTGGGCAGCAGGTTGAGCAGCTCGGCAACCACGACCTGGTCGAGCGCGTCAATGAACTCACGGAGGAGAACCTCCGACTGTCCACGGCGGAACGGCAGGCCACCACTCAGAACACGGGACTCCAGCAGAGAGTCGCCGAGCTTGAGGACGACCTGGCAGCCGCACGCACAAGCCTTCGCCGCATGATCCGCAACGAGAATCGGTTGCCATCAGAGCCCTGAATCCCGCCGATCATCGGTTCTGGAATCATTCGTGCATGGAATTCGAACTCACGCCGCCCACCGGTCTCGGCGCCCTGGTCATCGGCATGCCCCGCGAGGCGGCAGACCAGGCACTCGCCTCGTTCCGCGATCCCTCAGCGATCTCGGAATCAGACCAGTTGGGCAGGTTCGTCTTCCGGCCAAGCGGCCTGATGGTCAGCATTCACTGCTCGCGCGGCGAGCTCGAAGCAATCGAGCTGGGTCGACCCGCCAGCGGCCAGGACATCGTCCGGTTCCGCGGCATCGACGTCTTCGGTCTGCCCGCTGCCGAGGTGGTCACCCTGCTGCGCGGGCTCGCCACGATCATCGAGGCGGAGGACGACCCGGCCTCCTTCATCGCGCCAGACCTTCTTCTCAGCTTCTGGCGCCCCTTCGAAGCGGACGACGAACCCGACGAAGAACAGGGCTATTACTTCAGCTCGGTCCTCCTGGCTCGACCCGGCTACTACGACACACCCGCTGAAGCCGCTGCCAGACTCCGCGCAGCTGGACACCAGGAGCCGTGACCTGAGGAGTTCGGCTGGTGACGATCCACCCGTTGCCGCCCATCAGAGTGGAAGGGCCTCATCAACCATCGTCTTCAGGTCTGCCGGCAGATCAGGTGAGTCCCGCCAGTTCTGGGCGATCAGCAAGAGCGCGACCCATGCGTCACGCGCCTCAGCGTTCGACTGCCCGGAAAAAACCGCGTCCAGCACCCGCCTGGCAAGACCGTCGACAACCTCATACAGGGCATTCGAGACTCTGCTCACGTCATCCAGAGGCGAGCCCGCAGCATGAGACGGTGCACCGTCGAGCCGGATGGTGACTGAGGCAGCCGAGTACGTCCTTCCATGGAGGAAGTCACGAAGGTTGCCAACTTGATGACGAGACGGCAGAAGCGGCTGATCAGGACTCTGAGACACCCCGTCACCCTATTTGAAGCGGGACCGTCGCTAACGTCCCTCACACAACAGCGAAGCCCTGAGCTGCAACGAGGCCACATAGACCCGAGATAACCGTCGTGGTCGTCGCGTACATCGAGGTCTAACCCGCGAAGGAGCCCGCGTGCCGTCCGTCGTTCAGTAGCTCTCTGGCCACCGGCAGCTCAGCGCGCTGCGCACTGTCTTGGAGCGCACCGAGAAGGCGTCGGCGCTCCGGAAGGGTCCGGCCGTGGGCGACGCGGCCGGCGTGGCCTGGCTCGCGTTCCTGTGCCCCGCCCACTCCGAGGGCCTGCCCGAGGGGTCGACCACGCAGACCCACAGTTTCTCTACTGGGGGATGTCGATCAGGACGCGGCCGCGGCCGCCGGCCTCGATGCGGTCGTGGGCCTGGGCGATGCCGGCGAGCCGGAAGCGGGCGCCGACATCGACGGTGAGGGCGCCAACGGCCGCCGCGGCGGTGAGGTCGCGGGCGGCCTGGCGTTTGGCCTCGGCGGGGAAGTCGTCGCTGCCGAGCAGGTGCAGGGTGACGTTGTTGAACAGCCGGGTCCAGAACGGGATCTCGGTGCGGTCGGAGCGGGTGGCGTACGCGGCGATGACCGCGCCGTTCGCAGCGACGGCGTCGTCCAGGTCGGCGTTGTCGGACAGGGCGACCTCGATGATCCGGTCCACGCCGTCGGGTGCGTGGGCGCGGATCGCGGCGGCCGTGTCGCCCGAGTCGAGGGCGACGGCGTGGGAGGCCACCGCGGGATCGATCCGGTCCAGTTCGGTGGTGGGCGGCGGCACGCCGTTCTTCACCGCGCTGGACAGCTGGGTGAACCTGCCTCGCCCCATCGGACCACTGGGCGCCGGCCACCACTGCGACACGACCACCTTCGTCTCCAGCTGGCCCAGCTGCTGCTGCACCCTCTCCAGCTCAGCCAACAGTTCGTGCTGGCGTGCCCGGAGGTGTGCGTGCGTGGCGGGGGCAGATTCCATCTGGACTTCGATCCCTGCATGGTGGATTGGACGTCTGCGGCGCACTCCGCCGGAACCTGCTCTTCGTTCGCAACCGACGCTTCGGCTATGCCGTCTTCGAGAATCAGCCCGAGCTGGGACCATCCCCACAAGCGCAGGGAGCAGTCCGCCCAGAGCGGTGTAGTCGTTATCCGCGAGGCCATCCCCGCAGGTGCGGGGAGCACACCGCCACGGTCGGCGCCCGCCAGTACACCGGGGGACCATCCCCGCGGGTGCGGGGAGCACTCCGCAAACCTGACTGTGGCCGAGCCACCGGAGGGACCATCCCCTGGTTCTGTTCACGGGTTTCGGTTCTGGTCCAACTTCTGTGGAGCTCTCACGCTCTGTAACCTGTCGGGACTGGATGGCCCTTCGTGACTCGTTGACAGACCTGTTTGGGATCAT
>NZ_JBVKBA010000026.1:0-97059 GCF_055639175.1 Streptomyces sp. NPDC107546
CAACGGCAACGGATCCGAACACGTCACCAACTCACGCAACGGATACCGGGCCAGCACCGCACCCACCTCAGGAGTCAACGCCGCCGCGAGACGGGAGGCGGCCGGGCGGCCGGTGTCGCGCAGGGCGTCGGCCGCGGCGAGCAGCACCTGCCGCCCGTCCTCGCCTTCGGGGACGCCGTCGGCTGCGCGCTCGTACAGCCGTGCGCCCTCCTCCAGGACGAGCTCGGTGTCCATCCCCGCCGGGATCTTGATCCCCGCGTGGTGGCGCCAGGTGCTGACCGGATCGCTCCACGCCTCCACCGCGTAGGTCCAGCGGCCCTCGCCGGGCAGGGAGACGGTGGCTCCCCAGCGGTCGGTGCCGGGGGCCAGTTCACGCATCGGTGTCCAGGGTCCCCGGCGGCCTTCGGTGTCGGTGAGGACGACGTTCGCGGCGACGGCGTCGTGGCCCTCGCGGAAGACCGTCGCGGAGATCTCGAACTCCTCACCGACCACGGCCTTGGCCGGGCGTCGGCCGCCGAGGACGAGGGGGCGTACGTCGAGGACGGGGATGCGTCCGAGGACGGGACCGGTGTCCGGCGCCGGGCTCGGCCCCGCGTCCGAGGCGGGTGTCCGCTGGGCGGGGGGACCGGCGTCGGTGTGTTGTGCAGGGATGGTGCCAGGTGCCGGGGGTGCCGGCGAGTGGTGCGTCGGGGGCATGACCGCTCCTGTCCGCGTCAACATGTCCGGGCGGATGGGGTGTCGGAAGGTGGGCCGGCGGGTTACCGGATGAGCCTTCCCGCAGTACGGGTGGGCATTCCGGCACTTTGTTAACTACTCACGCGTACGTCTACGTTCAAGACCGGCCGCATTCAGTACAGCCAAGAGGACCGGCCCCGCCCGCGACAAGGGGCGAGGCCGGTCAGAGTACGCGTGTCCGGTTAACCGGGGGTCAAGGATTGGCGACCTGGAGCAGCTTGTCGGGTGACCCGATCCCCGCGCCCTTGATCTTCCCGGAGGCCGCCTGCCGTACGAGGGCCTGGCTGACCTGTGCCGGGGCGGCCTTGGGATGGCGGGCCAGGTAGAGGGCGGCGGCGCCCGCGACGTGCGGTGTCGCCATCGACGTGCCGGAGAGCGTGGCGGTGCCGGTGTCGCTCGCGTTCGAGTCCGAGGTGATCGCCACACCGGGGGCGAACAGGTCGAGACTCGAACCCCAGTTGGAGAAGCTCGCCCGGGCGTCCTTCCGGTCGCTGGCACCGACCGTGATGGCCTGATCGACCCGGGCCGGGGAGTACAGGCCGGCCGCGAGCCCGTCGTTGCCGGCGGCGACCGCGTAGGTGACGCCGGAGGCGATGGAGTTGCGCACGGCCGCGTCCAGCTGCGCGTTCGCGTAACCGCCCAGGCTCAGATTGGCCACTGCGGGCTTCCTCGCGTGCTTGGTCACCCAGTCGATGCCCGCGATGACCTGCGCGGTGGTACCGGCGCCGTTGTCGTCGAGGACGCGCACGGCGACGACCTCGGCCTGCTTGGCCACGCCGTACGTGGCGCCCGCGATGGTGCCGGCCACGTGCGTGCCGTGTCCGTTGCCGTCCTGGGCGGTCGCGTCGTTGTCGACGAAGTCCCAGCCGTAGCTCGCCCGGCCGCCGAAGTCCTTGTGCGAGATGCGGATGCCGGTGTCGATGACGTACGCCGTCACGCCCACTCCCGCCGGTTCGGGCCAGGTGTAGCCCTTGTCGAGCGGCAGGTTCGGCTGGTCGATCCGGTCCAGGCCCCATGAGGGCGGGTTCTTCTGGTAGTGGTCGAGCGCGACCCGGGTGTCCTGGACGACCGAGGCCACGCGGGAGTCGGCGGCGAGACGCCGGGCCTGCCGCTCGTTGACGGTCACCGCGTAGCCGTTGAGCGCGCTGCCGTAGGTGTGGCTGATTCTCGCCCCGTACTTCTCGGCGATGCCCTTGCCGGCGGGCGACAGGGCCCGGGTTCCCCCCTTGAGCGTCACGATGTAGCTGCCGCCGACGGCGCCGGGAGCACCGGCGCCGAGGACGGTTCCTTCCGGGGCGGCCTGCGCGGGCTGTGCGACGGCCGCGAGCGCCGCGACCGTGGCGATGGTGGTCAGACCGCCCGCCCAGCGCAGACGCGCCTCTCTCATCCGTGCCATGACTCGAGTTCCCCTCCCAACTCGGCGCGGCCCGGGCGCAGTTCACGGCCGGTGCGCCGCCTGAAGCCTCTCGTGCGGGCGCGAACCGCCACAAGGTCGCCTATGCGTGGGGAATCGGCCATATCGGGGGATGGCGGATGTGTAAAAGTTGCGTTGTTTTTCGGTCGGCTCGGGCGCAGAGCGACGGGTTCGCGTCGCAGCCGCGTCCAGCGCTTGAGGACGAGGCCGTTCAGGCCGATCGGGGGTACGGGGCGGAGCCCCCGGCGACGGCCGCCGCACTCCCGGGTGCCTACGAACCCGGCGGTAACCGAGCAGACGCCGTCGCCCCCACAGCGGAGCGCAGCGTACCGTCGGAGACGCTACGTACGTCCTCCGTGAAGGTGGAATTCGTGAAGGCCATCCGCAGGTTCACCGTACGTCCCGTCCTCCCCGAAGCCCTCCAGCCGCTGAGCGACCTGGCGCGCAATCTGCGCTGGTCGTGGCATGCGGAGACCCGTGACCTCTTCAAGTCCGTCGACCCCGAGCGGTGGGCCGCCTCGGGCGGCGACCCGGTGCGGCTGCTGGGGAGCGTGCCGCCCGCCCGGCTCGCCGAGCTGGCCGAGGACCGCCGCTTCCTGCGCCGCCTCACCGCGGCCGCCGACGATCTGCACGACTACGTCACCGGCGAGCGCTGGTACCAGTCCCAGGACCGGTCCTCCGGACTGCCCGCCGCCATCGCCTACTTCTCGCCCGAGTTCGGCATCACGGCCGCGCTGCCCCAGTACTCGGGCGGCCTCGGCATCCTCGCCGGGGACCATCTGAAGGCGGCCAGCGACCTCGGCGTCCCGCTCATCGGCGTGGGCCTGCTGTACCGGCACGGCTACTTCCGGCAGACGCTCTCCCGCGACGGCTGGCAGCAGGAGCACTACCCGGTGCTCGACCCGAACGAGCTGCCGCTCACACCGCTGAGCGAGGCGGACGGCACCCCCGCCCAGGTCTCCCTCGGCCTGCCCGGAGGCCGCCGCCTGAAGGCCCGCATCTGGCTCGCCCGGGTGGGCCGGGTGCCGCTGCTGATGCTCGACTCGGACGTGGAGGAGAACGACCTCGGCGAGCGGGGCGTCACCGACCGGCTGTACGGCGGCGGCAGCGAGCACCGGCTGCTGCAGGAGATGCTGCTCGGCATCGGCGGGGTGCGCGCCGTGCGCACGTACTGCCGGCTGACCGGGCATCCCGAGCCGGAGGTGTTCCACACCAACGAGGGGCACGCGGGCTTCCTCGGCCTGGAGCGGATCGCGGAACTGTGCGAGGGCGGGCTCGACTTCGACTCCGCCCTGGAAGCCGTGCGCGCCGGCACGGTCTTCACCACCCACACCCCCGTCCCGGCCGGCATCGACCGCTTCGACCGGGAGCTGGTGGCGCGCCACTTCGGCCCGGACGCCGAGCTGCCGGGCATCGACGTGGAACGGATCCTGCGGCTCGGCATGGAGACCTACCCGGGCGGCGAACCGAACCTGTTCAACATGGCCGTGATGGGCCTGCGCCTCGGCCAACGCGCCAACGGGGTCTCCCTCCTCCACGGCAACGTCAGCCGGGAGATGTTCTCGGGCCTGTGGCCGGGCTTCGACGCCGACGAGGTGCCGATCACGTCCGTGACGAACGGGGTGCACGCGCCGACCTGGGTGGCACCGGAGGTGTTCCGGCTCGGCGCGCGGCAGATCGGCGCCGAGCGCACCGAGGACGCCATGACGGAGGGCGGGCGCGAGCGCTGGGACGCGATCGCCGAGATCCCCGACCAGGACATCTGGGACCTGCGCCGGGTGCTGCGCGAGCAGCTGGTCCTCGAGGTCCGGGAGCGGCTGTACGCGTCCTGGCGGCAGCGTGGTGCCGGAACGGCGGAGTTGGGCTGGATCGACGGCGTCCTCGATCCGGACGTCCTGACGATCGGCTTCGCGCGCCGCGTTCCGTCGTACAAACGTCTGACGCTGATGCTGCGCGACCCGGACCGCCTGATGGAACTGCTGCTGCACCCCGAACACCCGGTCCAGATCGTGGTGGCCGGAAAGGCCCACCCCGCCGACGACGGCGGAAAGCGCCTGATCCAGGAACTGGTCCGGTTCGCGGACGACCCGCGGGTGCGCCACCGCATCGTGTTCCTCCCCGACTACGGCATGGCGATGGCGCAGAAGCTCTACCCCGGCTGTGACGTGTGGCTGAACAACCCGCTGCGCCCACTGGAGGCGTGCGGGACGAGCGGGATGAAGGCGGCGCTCAACGGCTGCCTCAACCTGTCGGTGCTCGACGGCTGGTGGGACGAATGGTTCCAGCCGGACTTCGGCTGGGCGATCCCCACCGCCGACGGCGCGGGGACGGACGAGGACCGGCGCGACGACCTCGAGGCCGCGGCGCTGTACGAGCTGCTGGAGCAGCGGGTGGCTCCGCGCTTCTACGAGCGGGGCCAGGGCGGACTGCCGGACCGCTGGATCGAGATGGTCCGCCAGACCCTCATGAACCTGGGCCCGAAGGTGCTCGCCGGCCGGATGGTCCGCGAATACGTCGACCGCCTGTACACCCCGGCGGCCCACGCGCACCGGTCGATGACACCTCAGGCGGCGCGGGAGCTGGCGGGCTGGAAGGCGCGGGTGCGCTCCGCCTGGCCGTCGGTCACGGTCGACCACGTCGAGACGTCGGCCACGACGGAGACGGCGGAACTGGGCACGACGCTGGCGCTCCGCGTGCGGGTCGGCCTCGGCGAGCTGGGGCCGGACGACGTGGAGGTGCAGGCGGTGGCGGGCCGTGTGGACATGGAGGACCGCCTGGAGGACGCGACACCGGTGCCGCTGAAACCGGCGGGCGCTCCGGACGCGGAGGGCCGCTGGCTGTACGAGGGGCCCCTGTCCCTGGACCGCACGGGCCCGTTCGGCTACACGGTCCGCATCCTGCCGTCGCATCGACTGCTGGCGTCGAGCGCGGAGATGGGGCTGGTGGCGGTGCCGGCGGAGGACGGGGTGGGGGCGGCGGGGGTGCTCATGCGTTAGCGCCCGCTCGACAACCCGGGGCAGCGGTATCGGCGTCCGACCGGTGGCCGGGCGCCGATGCCGTCAGGTCAGCCCGTTGATGTGACGGCCCGGCCGAGATGCCGGGCGAAGAACGGGACCGCGCTGTCGGCCTCGAACCTGGGCAGATCCCTGGACCTGCCCGCGTCGGCGTGCATCGTCTTCCTTCGAGGAGAAGGCGTCGAACCGTGGTCGTGGTTCGTCGTTTCCGTACGGCCGGAACTACGTCAGCTCGTCCGGCTCCGCGCACAGCCGGCGCAGCACCGCCCCGCACCGCCGTGCGTACGCGTGCTGGAGGCCCCGCGCGGCCGGTCCGCCCGCCCTCGTGTACCACCTGGCGGGCCGGCTGAAGGCCGTGATCGTCAGCCAGACCGTGCCGTCGCCCGTGCGGTCCACCACGAAGGACTCCTCACCGCACTCCGGGTGGCCCGGCAGCGTGCCGTACGCCCAGCCGGCGCGGCGGGGCTCCTCGAGCGTCCAGACCACGCGGCACGGGGCCTTGATCATGCCCGCCAGGGTGATGGTGACGTCGACCCCCGGGGCCGCCCTGTCCTCGGTGACCGAGACTCCGACGCCCATCGCCCGGTGCAGCTCCCAGGTCAGAACCGCCTCGGCGGCCCTGTGGAACACCTGTTCGCCCTCGCCGATGCGGGCACGGACGTGCAGCGGGCGGAAGCCCTCGGGGCAGTGGCCGGGCTCGCGGGTGGCGCCGACATCCTCGTAGGTGAAGGACATGCGCCCCAGCCTAGGGCGGCCCCCGGCGTGACCTTCCCGCCGGGGGCCGCCGTGTCGGCGTACGTGCTAGTTCACGTTGACCGCGGACCAGGCCGCCGCCACCGCGTTGTACTCGGTGCTGCCGGAGCCGTACAGGGATGACGCCGCGCTCAGGGTCGCCGTGCGGGCGCCCTTGTAGTTCGTCGTCGACGTCATGTACGTGGTCAGCGCCTTGTACCAGATCTGCAGCGCCTTGGCGCGACCGATGCCGGTGACCGTGGAGCCGTTGTACGTCGGCGAGTTGTAGCTGACGCCGTTGATCGTCTTGGCGCCGCTGCCCTCCGACAGGAGGTAGAAGAAGTGGTTGGCGACACCGGACGAGTAGTGCACGTCCTTGCTGCCGACGCTGGAGGACCAGTAGTCGGCGGAGCCGCCGTCCTTGCTGGGCTTGTCCATGTAGCGCAGCGGGGTGCCGTCGCCGTTGATGTTGATCTTCTCGCCGATGAGGTAGTCACCGGGGTCGGAGGCGTTGTTGGCGTAGAACTCCACGCCCGTACCGAAGATGTCCGAAGTGGCCTCGTTCAGGCCGCCCGACTCGCCGCTGTAGTTCAGGCCGGCCGTGTTGGAGGTGACGCCGTGGCTCATCTCGTGGCCCGCCACGTCGAGGGAGGTCAGCGGGTGGGTGTTCCCGGAGCCGTCGCCGTAGGTCATGCAGAAGCAGCTGTCGTCCCAGAAGGCGTTGACGTACGCGTTGCCGTAGTGGACGCGGGAGTAGGCCGCCTTGCCGTCGTTCTTGATGCCGCTGCGGCCGAAGGTGTTCTTGTAGAAGTCCCAGGTCACCTGGGCGCCGTAGGCGGCGTCGGCGGCGGCCGTCTGGTCCGTGGACGAGCTGGAGGCCGCCCCCGTGCCCCAGACGTCGTCCGAGTCGGTGAACAGGGTGCCCGTGGACGAGCTGCTGCTGTGCTTCAGGTTGTACGTCTTGTGGCCGCCCCGCGTGGTGTCGTACAGCTGGTAGGTCGACCCGGACAGGGTGGTGTTCAGGGTGACCGTGCCCGAGTACAGGCTCTTGCCGGTGCCGGTCTCGATGCCCTGGTACTCGTACAGCTTCTTGCCGGTGGCCGCGTCGGTGATGACGTGCACCTGGTTCGGGGTGCCGTCGTCCTGGAGGCCGCCGACGACCGTCTCGTAGGCGAGGACCGGCTTGCCGCTGCCCGCCCAGATCACCTTGCGGGGCGCGCTGTCGGCGGCGGTCTTGTCCGAGCCCGCGGCCTTCGCGACGGTCAGCGCCTGCTTCTCGGCCTTGGCGGCGGCGATCTGCGGCTTGAGCGAGGCCACCTTGATGGCCGCGCCGCTCGCTCTGGTCACGCCCTCGGCCTTGCCGGACTTCGAGTGGACGACGAGGTCGCCGCCGAGGACCGGCAGGCCGGCGTAGGTACGCTCGTAGCGGGTGTGGACCGTGCCGTCGACGTCCTTGACGACGTCCTTGACGACCAGCTTCTCCTTGGCGCCGAGGCCTATCTGCCGGGCCGTCTCGGCGGCGTTCTCCTCGGCCGTCGCGATGAGCGAGGTGCGGGCCGCGGCGGACAGGTAGGTCGGGGCGGCGGCGAGGGGCGCCTTGCCGGCGGAAGCGGCCTGGGTCTGGGCCGAGGCGTTCGCGGTCAGGCCCGTGGTGAGGAGGGCTCCGGCGGCGACGGCGGTGGCGATGGCCAGCGTGGTGCGCTGGTGACGCGCGTAGCGGGGAGTCACACAAGCTCCTTCTGTGGGGGATTCCGGTCGGCGTGGGGTTACCAACCGGATCGGTTGTGAAGTTGCGGTGCATGTGCGGCGGCGGTGGAAGCGTGACATGAGGTCGCGTACATGTCAGGAGCTCGAAGTGATGTTGGCCGAAAGTCGACTCGTAGGTGAACATTGCGGGCATGTAAACGGGCGCCGCCCCGAGGTCGCCCACCTCGGTGACGGCGCCCGATCCGCGCTGCTCGGGGTGCGGTTTACGGGAAGGTCAGCTTCCAGCTGTTCAGGGTGCCGACATCCTGCGCCGCCTGGTCCTGGACCTTCAACTTCCAGGTGCCGTTGGCCGTTTCGGAGGAGGCGTTGACCGTGTAGGTCGCCTTGACGTCGTCCGCCGAGTCGGAGGAGCTGAAGTTCTTCAGGCGGTAGGAAGCGCCCGAGGGGCCGACCAGGTCGATCACGAGGTCGCCGCGCCACGTGTGCGTGATGTCGACGGTCACCTGGAGGTTGCTTGGCGCGTTTCCGGTCCTGCCGGAGACGGTGATCGACGATGTGATGGCGGGTCCGTTGTCCGGGATGGAGACCGGGGTCGTGTTCTCGTACGACGTGCCACCGCCGCCGCCCCCACCCGAGCGCGACCCGACCGCGACGGCCGCCCAGGCGTCCTGCACCGCCTTGTACTCGGCGCTGGAGGTGCCGTAGAGCTCACCCGCCGCGGCGAGCGTGCCGGTGCGGGCGCCGGCGTAGTTGGTGGTCGAGGTGAACTTCGTGGTCAGCGCCCGGTACCAGATCTGCAGCGCCTTGTCCCGGCCGATGCCGGTGACCGGAAGGCCGTCCGCCGTCGGCGAGTTGTAGCTCACGCCGCCTATGACCTTGGCGCCGCTGCCCTCCGACAGGAGGTAGAAGAAGTGGTTCGCCACGCCCGACGAGTAGTGGACGTCGAGGTTGCCCACGCCCGAGTACCAGCTGTCGGCGGAGCCGCCGTCCTTGCTGGGCTTGTCCATGTAGCGCAGCGGGGTGCCGTCGCCGTTGATGTTGATCTTCTCGCCGATGAGGTAGTCACCGGGGTCGGAGGCGTTGTTGGCGTAGAACTCCACGCCGGTGCCCATGATGTCGCTGGTCGCCTCGTTCAGACCGCCGGACTCGCCGCTGTAGTTGAGTCCCGCGGTGTTGGAGGTGACGCCGTGGCTCATCTCGTGGCCCGCCACGTCGAGGGAGGTCAGCGGGTCGGCGTTGCCGGAGCCGTCGCCGTAGGTCATGCAGAAGCAGCCGTCGTCCCAGAAGGCGTTGACGTACGCGTTGCCGTAGTGGACGCGGGAGTAGGCCGCCTTGCCGTCGTTCCTGATGCCACTGCGCCCGAAGGTGTTCTTGTAGAAGTCCCAGGTGACGGCCGCGCCGTAGTGCGCGTCGGCGCCGGCGGTCGCGGCGTTGGAGGTGGTGCCGTTGCCCCAGGTGTCGCTCGACTGCGAGAACAGCGTGCCGGTGCCGGAGGTGCCGCGGTTGAGGTTGTACGTCTTGTGTCCGCCGCGCGAGCCGTCGTTCAGCGTGTACGTCGACCCGGACTGCGTGGTGGTCAGGGTGACCTGGCCGCTGTACTGGGTGTTGCCGATGCCGGTCTCGATGCCCTGGTAGCGGTAGAGCTCCTTGCCGGTGGCGGCGTCCGTGACGACGTGCAGTTCGTTCGGGGTGCCGTCGTCCTGGAGGCCGCCGACGACCGTCTCGTAGGCCAGCACCGGCTTGCCGCTCGCCGCCCAGATCACCTTTCGGGGCGCCTGGTCCGCGCCGGTCCTGCTCGAGCCCGCCGCCCGGGCCGCGGACAGCGCCTGCTTCTCCGCCTTGGCGGGGGCGATCGCGGGCGTGAGCGAGGAGACCTCGAGGGCGGCCTGGGTGGCCTTGGCGACCTTCTCGGCCGTCCCCGACTTGCTGGTGTCGACGACCAGGTCGCCACCCAGGACGGGAAGGCCGGCGTAGGTACGCTCGTAGCGGGTGTGGAGCGTGCCGTCGCCGTCCTTGACGACGTCCTTGACGACCAGCTTCTCCTGGGCGCCGAGGCCGATCTGCCGGGCGGTGTCCGCCTTCGCCGCGTCGGCGTCGCGGATCAGCTCGGCGCGCTGCGACGGGGAGAGCTTCAGGGCCGCGTGGGCGGGGTCGAACTTCCCGGCGGCGGGGCCGGCCGGGGCGGCGCTCGCGGCGCCCGACTGGACGGCGGCGGCGAGCAGCGCGGAGACGCCGACGAGGGCGACGGCGGCGGCGCGGTGGGCGGGGGTGTGGGAGGTGCGTCTGCGAGAGGAACTGCTTCTCAACACTGACTCCTTCTGCGTGGCCGCGGATCGCACGGCCAGGGGAGACCGGACGGAGGGTGGGCCGTCCGGGCAGAACAGGGGAACGCGGAACCAGGTGCGGGTGCGCAGTGCGTGAGGGGTGTCTCGGCCCGGCACGGCGTTCGAAGCTGTGGGGTTGCTGTGCAGGGGTCGTGGGAAGCGTGGCAGAGAGCGATGGAGTTGTCAGGAGCGCATCAATAGGTTGGCTGGAAATCGTTCGTTGGCCGGTTGGTCATGTTCGGTATACGAACTGTTCAATCAATGCTGGACACATGCTCCAGGGACTGTCGCGAAGGCCCTACGACGCACCTCGGCCGTGCCACGTCCGCCACAACGCCGCGTACGCCCCGTCCGCCGTCACCAGGTCCTCGTGCGTGCCCAGTTCCGTCAGGAGGCCGTTCTCCATCACCGCCACCCGGTCCGCGTCGTGGGCCGTGTGGAGACGGTGGGCGATCGCGATGACCGTGCGGCCCTTGAGGACCGCCGCCAGCGCGCGCTCCGTGCGGCGGGCCGTCGTCGGATCCAGCAGGGCCGTGGCCTCGTCGAGGATCAGCGTGTGCGGGTCGGCCAGCACCACGCGGGCCAGCGCCAGTTGCTGGGCCTGTGAGCCGTCCGTGCGGCAACCCGCCGGCCCCAGCTCGGTGTCCAGGCCGTCCGGCAGCTCCCGCGCCCAGTCGTCGGCGCCCACCGCGGCGAGCGCCGCCCACAGCTGCTCGTCCGTCGCCGACGGTTCGGCGACCCGCAGGTTGTCGCGGACCGTCCCGAGGAAGACATGGTGTTCCTGGGTGACGAGGACGACCTGGCGGCGCAGCCGCTCCGGCCCCAGGTCCGCGACCGGCACACCGCCCACCGTCACCGAGCCCTCGGTCGGCGTGTCGATGCCGGCCAGCAGCCGGCTCAGGGTGGTCTTCCCGGCGCCGGAGGGGCCGACCACCGCCAGCCGTTCGCCCGGCCGCACGGTCAGGTCCACCCCGCGCAGCACCTCGCCCCCGCGGTCGTAGGCGTAGCGAGCGTCCGTCACGTCGATCCGGTCGTCCGCCGGGACGGCCGGCGTGCCCTCGGGGCCGGACTGCGGGGCCCGGGCGAGTCCCTCCACCCGGGCGAAGGACGCGCCGCTGCTCTGCAACTGCTCGACCCGCATCAGGATCTCGTCCAGCGGTGAGCTGAACTGCTGCAGATACACCGCGGCGGCCACCACCGACCCGAGGCTCATCACCCCGTGCGCGTGCAGCGCGCCGCCGGCCAGCAGCACCCCGGCCACCGGGAGGACGTAGGAGACCTCCACCACCGGGAAGAACACGGACCGCAGGGACAGCGTGTACAGGCGCCGGCGCCGGGAGACGTCCAGCGCGTCCCGGCTCGTCGCCACCCGCCGCTCCTGCAACCGGAACGCCTCCACCGTGCGCGCCCCGGAGGCCGTCGCCGCCACGATCTCGGCGATCTGGGAGTTCGCCTCGCCCTCGGCGAGGTAACCGTCCCTGGCCCGGCGCAGATACCAGCGCAGCACGCACCAGATGGGCATCAGAGCGAACACGCCGATCGCCCCGAGCAGCGGGTCGAGCGCGAAGACCGCGCCCAGCAGGAACAGCGCCTGCACGGTGTTGATCAGCAGCTCCGGGCCGGCGTCGCGCAACGTGGTGCCCACGGTCGCCACGTCGGCGGTGCCGCGCGCGGTCAGGTCCCCGGTGCCGGCCCGTTCCACCACGGCGGCGGGCAGCGCGAGGACCCGGTCGACGAACTCCTCGCGCACGCGGGCCAGGGTCCGCTCCCCGAAGCGGTGCCCCACGTACCGGGCCCAGCGCGACAGCAGCAACTGCGCCAGGGAGCACAGCAGGATGCCGAGCGCCAGGCGGTCCACCGCACCGACGCCGCCCCCGGACCGGACCTCGTCGACGATCCGCCCGAGCAGCCACGGACCGGCCAGCCCGGCCCCGGAGGCCGCCGCGTTCAGGGCCAGTACGGCGGCGAAGGCCCGCCCGTCGGCCCGCACCAGCCGTACGGCGGCCCGCCGCACGTCGACCGGTTCGGCCACGGGCAGCTGTCCCCGGCTCACGCCACGACCTCCTCGGCATCGGCGGTGTCGGCGTCCCGCGCCACCAGCGCCCGGTAGCCCGGCTCCGCCTCGAGCAGCCGCCGGTGGCTCCCGCTGGCCGCGACCTTGCCGTCGACCAGGTAGTGGACGGTGCCCGCGCGGTCCAGGACCAGCGGGGAGGTGGTGGTCACCACGGTCGTACGGCCCACGCGCGCCTCCCGCAGCCGCTGCGCGACCGCCGCCTCGGTGTGCGCGTCCAGCGCCGACGTGGGCTCGACGGCCAGCAGCACCTCCGGGTCGGCGAGCAGCGCCCGCACGAGCCGGAGGCGCTGCCGCTGGCCGCCGGACAGGTTGCGTCCCTGCGCGTCGACCGCCGAGCCGAGCCCGTCCCGCAGGCCCTGCACGATGTCGTCGGCCACAGCGGCGTGCACCGCCCGCCCGATCGCCGCGTCGTCGATGTCCTCCGCCTCCCGGGCGCCGGCGACCAGCTCGCGCAGCGTCCCGGCGAACAGGTCGGCCTCGTTGTCGGCGACCAGGATCCGCTCCCGCACCTGTGACAGCGGGATGCCGTCCAGGCGCACCCCGCCCCACGTCGCTTCCGACGGGACGTACCGGCCCAGGCGGTCGACGACCGCTGCGGTGTCCGCGGGCCGCGCCCCGGCCAGGGCGGTCAGCCGCCCCGGCGGCACCCGCACCCCGGACTCCGGGTCGTGCAGCACGGACGGCTGCGGGGGAGCGTCGCACGTGCCGTCGTCCGGCTCCGGCTCCAACCGCAGCAGCCGTACGACGCGCCGGGCGGCCACCACGCCACGGCTGAGCTGGTAGCCGCACTCCAGGAAGAACGCCACCGGACGCACGATCACGGCGACATACCCGTACACCGCCACCAGCTCGCCCACGGTGATGTCCCCCCGCGCGGCGAGCCGCGCCGCGAGCCAGGTCACGACGGCGAGGAACAGCGTCGGCAGCCCCACCCCGAGCGCCTGCATCCAGCTGGTCACCGACCCGACCCGGTACCCCTGCTCCCGCAGCCGCTGGGAGTCCCGGCGGAAGGCGTCCGCGAACAGCCCCTTGCCGCCGAGGCCGTTGAGGACGCGCAGCCCGCCCGCGAGGTCGCCGATCCGGGCGGTCAGCACGCCCTGCCGCTCCCGGTACTCCGCCTCCGTGCCCTGCAACCGCCCCATCAGCGGTCCGACGATCAGGGCGATCACGGGCACGCCGAGCAGCACGACCGCGGCGAGCCGCACGGAGACCGACAGCAGCAGCCCGGCGACCACCAGGTACGCGACGACCGCGCCCACACCGGGGCCCACGACCGTCAGCGCGCCGGCGATCGTCTGCACGTCGCCCACGCCGATCGTGACCACCTCACCGGCCCCGGCCCGCCGCGGCAGCGCGGCCCCCAGCCGGACCGCGTGCCCCACGACCACCTTCACCGTGCGGAAGTTGGCGTCCATCCGCACCCGGGTCATCACCCGGTGCCGCATGATGCTCAGCCAGGCGTTGAACGCCCCGACCGCGAACAGCGCCGTCGACCACCCGGCCAGAGCACCCATGTCACCCGGCCGAAGACCCTCGTCGACCGCACGGGCCATCAGATACGGCGTCGCCGCCAGCAGCACCATCCAGACGCTGCCGAGCAGCGCCCCGGCCACGGAACGTCCCGGCTGCCGCCTCACCAGCCACCACATGTATCGCCAGCCGCCGCGACAGTCGGGCTCCCCGGGATCCTCGTACGCGTCGATCATCGTCCCGTCTCCCCGTTCTCCCCGTCCTCGCCGTTCTCGCCGATCCGCTCACGCCAGGCTGTCCCGCCAGGCCCGGTGCAGATCCGCGAACCGTCCCGTCCCCGCGATCAGTTCCGCCGGGCTGCCGTCCTCGACGATGCGGCCGCCCTCCATCACGAGCACCCGGTCGGCGATCTCCACCGTCGACAACCGGTGCGCGATCACCACGGCCGTACGGCCCCGCAGCACCGTCTCCATCGCCCGCTGCACGGCCCGTTCGCCGGGGACGTCGAGGGAGCTGGTCGCCTCGTCGAGGATCAGCACCGCCGGGTCGGCGAGCAACGCCCGAGCGAACGCGACGAGTTGGCGCTGACCGGCCGAGATACGGCCGCCGCGTTTGCGGACGTCGGTGTCGTAGCCCTCCGGCAGCGCGGCGATGAAGTCGTGCGCGCCGATGGCCTTCGCCGCCCGCTCCATCTTCTCGCGGCTCGCGTCCGGGCGGCCGATCGCGATGTTCTCGGCGACCGTCCCGGAGAACAGGAACGCCTCCTGGGTCACCATGACCACCCCGCGCCTGAGGTCGGGCAGCGCGAGGTCGCGCAGGTCCACGCCGTCCAGCAGGACGCGGCCGTCGGTCGGGTCGTAGAAACGGGCCAGCAGCTTGGCGAGCGTCGACTTGCCCGCGCCGGTCGCGCCGACCACCGCGACCGTCTGCCCGGCCGGCAGGGTGAGCGAGAAGCGCGGCAGCACCTCGCCGCCCGTACGGTACGCGAACCGGACCTCCTCGAAGACCACCTCGCGGCCCGGCTGGTCGCCCTTCAGGGGCGGAAGCTCGCCGGGGTGGGCCGGCTCCGGCACGGACGGCGTCTGCGCCAGCAGCCCCGCGATCTTCTCCAGCGAGGCCGCGGCCGACTGGTAGGAGTTCAGGAACATGCCGAGCCGGTCGATGGGGTCGTACAGCCGCCGCAGATACAGCACCGCCGCCGCCAGCACACCCAGCGCGAGGGAGCCCTCCGTCACCCGGTAAGCGCCCCACAGCACGATTCCGGCCACCGCCGTGTTGGCCACCAGACGGGAGCCGGTGACATAGCGGGCCATCTCCAGGAGCGCGTCGCCGTTGGTCCGCTCGTGCCGCCGGTTCAGGACGCGGAAGTCGGCGTCGTTGGCCTCCTCCCGACGGAACGCGCGCACCGGGCGGATGCCGTTCATCGTCTCCGCGAACTTCACGATGACGGCGGCGATCGCGGTCGACCGCCTGCGGAAGACGCGTCCCGCCCGGCGCCGGTAGAGCCGCACCAGCCCGTACAGCGGCACCAGGGAGGCCACCGCGACCGCGCCGAGGCCCAGGTCCAGCCAGAGCAGCATCACCGAGATGTAGACGAACGACAGGATGACCGTGACCAGTTCCTGAAGGCCCTCGCTGAGCAGTTCGCGCAGCGACTCGACGTCCGTCGTGGACCGCGAGATCAGCCGGCCCGAGGTGTAACGCTCGTGGAAGTCGATGCTCAGCGCCTGCGCGTGGCGGAAGATGCGGCCGCGCAGATCGAGCAGCACATCCTGGTTGATGCGGGCGGAGGCGATCGTGAACGCGTACTGCAGGACGCCGGAGGCCACGGCGGACAGCAGGTAGCCGACCGCCACCGCGATCAGCGGGCCGTGGTCGCCGTGCCGGAACGCCGGTACGGCGCGGTCGATGGCGTACGCCACCAGCAGCGGGCCCACCTGCACCGCCGCCTGCTGGAGCAGCAACAGGACGCAGGTCAGGGCGGTTCGGGCCTTGAGGGGGACGAGCAGCGAACGCAGCAGTGCGGCGGTGGCTCCCGGGGGTGTGGGCAGGGCGTCGCGGTCGAAGGGGTCGTCGGAGGCGGCGGGGTCCGGGGCGGGTCCGTCCCGGTCCTGTTCCTCGTCGTTCGGCGCGGTCGTCGTGGGCGCCGTCATAGGACCTCCTCGCTGCCCTGGGAGTGTGCGGGGTCTCCGGACATCAGATGGGCGTACTCGGCGTTGGTGCGCAGCAGTTCCTGGTGGGTGCCGACGGCGGCGATACGGCCGCCGGAGAGCAGGGCGACGCGGTCGGCGAGCAGAACGGTGGACGGGCGGTGCGCGACGACCAGGGCGGTCGTGCCGTCGAGCACCCGGCGCAGGGCGGCCTCCACCGCGGCCTCGGTGTGCACGTCGAGGGCGGAGAGGGGATCGTCGAGGACGAGGAAGCGGGGAGTGCCGACGACGGCGCGGGCCAGCGCGAGGCGCTGCCGCTGGCCTCCGGAGAGGCTGAGGCCCTGCTCGCCGACCTGGGTGCGGGTGCCCTGGGGGAGGGCGTGGGCGAAGTCGGCCTGGGCGACGGCGAGGGCGCGCTCCAGCTCCCTCTCGCCGGCGGTGTCGGGGGCGCCCATGAGGACGTTGGCGGCGACGGTGGCGGAGAAGAGGGTGGGTTCCTCGAAGGCGACGGCCACCTGGGAACGGAGCTCTTCCCGGGACATGGCGGTGATGTCCACTCCGTCGAGGGTGATGCGTCCCGAGGTCACCTCGTGCAGGCGGGGGATGAGCGCGGTGAGGGTGGTCTTGCCACTGCCGGTGGCTCCTACCAGGGCCATGGTCTCGCCGGGGCGGACGTGCAGGTCGATGCCGTCGAGGATCGGCGGGGAGTCGCCCGGTGCGTCGGGGTAGCGGAAGCAAACGTTGTCGAACCGCAGGCCGTCGGGTTGCCCGGTGCCGGTGCCGGCCGGGGGGTGGGTCCGCAGCTCGGCGGTACGAGGCGCCTCCGGCTCCTCGTCCATGACTTCGAAGTACCGCTCCGTGGCCGTCGCCGCCTCCTGGCTCATCGCCAGCAGGAAACCGATGGACTCCACCGGCCACCGCAGCGCGAGAGCCGTGGAGAGAAAGGCCACCAGCGTTCCCGCCGACAACCCGCCGTCCGCGACCTGCACCGCCCCGACGACCAGCGCCGCCCCGAGGGCCACCTCCGGCAGCGTCACGATGACCGCCCAGATCGCCGCCAGCAGCCGCGCCTTGGCCAGCTCGGTCCCGCGCAGCGTCCGCGACAGCTCCCGGAACGCCCGGGCCTGGCTGCGGTGTCGCCCGAACCCCTTGATGATGCGGATGCCGAGCACGCTCTCCTCGACCACGGTCGTCAGGTCGCCCACCTGGTCCTGCGCCCGCCGCGCCACCAGCGCGTACCGCCGCTCGAACACCGCGCACATCACGACGACCGGGATGCCGGGCCCCAGGACGACCAGTCCGAGAGTCCAGTCCTGGAGCAGCATGATGACCACACCCACCAGGATCGTCACGCCGTTCACCAGCAGGAACGTCAGCGGAAACGCCAGGAACTGACGCAGCAGCATCAGGTCCGTCGTGCCCCGGGACAGCAACTGTCCGGACGCCCACCGGTCGTGGAAGCCGACCGGCAGCCGTTGCAGATGCCGGTACAGATCCGCCCGCATCTCCGCCTCGACGTGCGACAGCGGCCGCGCCACCAGCCACCGCCGCACTCCGAACAGCCCGGCCTCGGCGATCCCCAGCAGCAGCAGGTACAGCGCGCCGAGCCACACCCCCGCCGGGTCCCGGTCGGTGACGGGCCCGTCCACCATCCACTTCAGGACGAGCGGGATCACGAGCCCCACGCAGGAGGCGACGATCGCGACGAACGCCGCGGTGAACAGCCGCAGCCGCACCGGGCGCACATACGGCCACAGGCGCAGCAGGGTGCGGACGGCGGAACGGTCGCTGGTGGTTGCACGTGTCGTCGGCATCAGTGCGAGCCTACGGATCGGCACTGACACTGCCCACCGAGTTTCGGCCCGGCCGAGGTCCACCGCTGGTCCTACGACCTGGGTGTTCAAGGGGCCGTACGATCTGGCGGTCACGCGGTCGTATCACCCCGTCAGCCGATCGGTTGATGCTCCTTCGAGCGGGACGGCCGATGTGCCGACCCCGGCCCGCCCGGGACCCTCGATGCATGACCAGCATGACCAGCATGACCAGCATGACCAGCATGACCCGGACGACCTGCGTCAACGACCGCGCTGCGGCGGTGGCGGTGGCCTACGACCGGGGCATCCTGGGCTGACGGGCGCCGGGCCGGGCCCTCAGTCGGCGACCTTCAGCAGCAGCACCGCGCGGGCCGGCACCGTCACCGTCGCGCCCGCCCGGTACTCCGTCCCCGGGGCCTCCGCCTGTTCCTCGCGGGAGGTGTCCACGACCAGTTCGTACCGCTCGGCCCACGGCGGCCCCGGCAGCACGAAGCCCACCGGGCGGTCCCCGGCGTGCAGCACCGCGAGAAAGCTGTCGTCCACCACGGGTGCGCCCCGGGCGTCCCGGCCCGGTATGTCCCGGCCGGACAGATACATGCCGAGGGTCGCGGCGGGCGCGTACCAGTCGCGTTCGGTCATCTCCGCCCCTCGGGGGGTGAACCACGCCAGGTCCCTCAAGCCGTCCGCCGCCTGCGGTCGCCCGGAGAAGAAAGCCCGGCGGTGCAGCACCGGATGGCGGTGGCGCAGCGCGATCAGACGGGACGTCAGGTCGAACAGCGACCGCCACCCGGGGTCGGACGGCAGGCTCCAGTCCACCCAGCCGATCTCGTTGTCCTGGCAGTAGGCGTTGTTGTTGCCGCGCTGGGTGCGGCCCATCTCGTCGCCCGCGACCAGCATCGGCACGCCCGTCGACAGCAGGAGCGTCGTCAGGAGGTTCCGCAGCTGCCGGCGCCGCAGCGCCCGTATCCGCTCGTCGTCGGTGTCGCCCTCCGCGCCGCAGTTCCAGGAGCGGTTGTCGTCCGAGCCGTCGTGGTTGCCCTCGCCGTTGGCCTCGTTGTGCTTGCGCTCGTACGACACCAGGTCGCGCAGGGTGAAACCGTCGTGCGCGGTGACGAAGTTGACCGAGGCGTACGGGCGGCGGCCGCCCCACGCGTACAGGTCGCTGGAGCCCGACAGGCGGTAGCCCAGGTCCCGCACGTCCGGCAGCGCGCCCCGCCAGAAGTCCCGTACGGCCCCCCGGTAGCGGTCGTTCCACTCCGTCCACAGCGGGGGGAACGCCCCGACCTGGTAGCCGCCCGAGCCCACGTCCCACGGCTCCGCGATCAGCTTCACCCGGCGCAGCACCGGGTCCTGGGCGATGACCGCGAGGAACGGGGAGAGCATGTCGACGTCGTGCATGGACCGCGCGAGCGCCGCCGCGAGGTCGAAGCGGAAGCCGTCCACGCCCATCTCCGTCACCCAGTAGCGCAGCGAGTCGGTGATCAGACGCAGCACCTGCGGCTGCACCACGTGCAGGGTGTTGCCGCAGCCGGTGTAGTCCGCGTAGCGGCGCGCGTCGGACTGCAGCCGGTAGTAGCCGCGGTTGTCGATGCCCTTCAGCGACAGCGTCGGGCCCAGCTCGCCCGCCTCCGCGGTGTGGTTGTAGACCACGTCGAGGATCACCTCGATCCCGGCCGCGTGCAGGGCCTTCACCATGCGCTTGAACTCGCCGACCTGCTGGCCGGCGGTGCCGGTGGAGGCGTAGGCGGCGTGCGGGGCGAAGTAGCCGATCGAGTTGTAGCCCCAGTAGTTCCTCAGGCCGCGGCCCAGCAGGTGGTCCTCGTGCGCGAACTGGTGCACGGGCAGCAGCTCGACGGCTGTCACGCCCAGCTTCACCAGGTGCTCGATCGCCGCCGGGTGCGCGAGGCCGGCGTAGGTGCCGCGCAGCTCCTCGGGGATGTCCGGGTGCAGCCGGGTGAAGCCGCGCACGTGCAGCTCGTAGATCACCGAGTCCGCCCACGGCGTCTTCGGGCGGTGGTCGTCGGCCCAGTCGTCGTCATCGTGCACCACGACGCCCTTGGGGACGTGCGGCGCGGAGTCCCTCTCGTCGCGCACGGTGTCGGCGACGTGCTGGTCGGGCCAGTCCCGCACGTGCCCGTAGACCTCGGGCGGCAGGGAGAACTCCCCGTCCACCGCGCGCGCGTACGGGTCGAGGAGCAGCTTGGCCGGGTTCCAGCGGGCGCCGGTCCACGGGTCCCAGCGGCCGTGCACCCGGTAGCCGTAGCGCTGCCCCGGCATCACGCCCGGGACGAAACCGTGCCATATCTCGTGCGTCAGTTCGGTCAGCCGGACTCGGGTCTCCCGGCTCTGCGGACCCGGCCCGTCGAACAGGCACAGCTCGACCGCCTCCGCGCCCCCCGCCCACAGAGCGAAGTTGGTGCCCGCGACCCCGTCCGGGCCGGCCCGGAAGCGCGCCCCGAGCGGGGTCGGCGCACCCGGCCACACGGGCACCGTGGGCACCGCGCGCCGCCTGCCGTTCAGCACGGCGGCAGAGCGCGCGGACCGTCCCTCGCCCGCCCGCTCCTCCTGCACTGCCTCCTGCTCGGCTGCGCTGGACACCTGCACGCCTCCCGCGGCTCGCGGAACGACGGAGAACGGGTGCACGGCGTCCCGGCCGCGTACCCTCATCCCGTCGTCCTCCCCCCTGTTCTGCCCAGTGCGCGGCTCGCACTCACGTTTCCCGGGAGCGGCTGGGTCGTTGAGATCGTCGTGACGCACGCACACACGCGCGCGCGGCGCGCAGGCGCCGCACTGGCCGCGGCACTGACTTGGGCGGCCCTCCTGGCCGGCTGCACCGGCCATGGACTCGACGGCGTCTTCGGAAAGAATCCGGCGCCCGCGGACCTCATCCGGATCTCCCCCGACGACGGCAGCAGGGCCGTGCCGGCCGGCCGGCGCCTGCGGGTGCGGGTGGCGAGCGGCCGCCTGGAGTCGGTGACCGTCGTCAGGTCCCAGGACGCCCGGCAGTCCCCGGTCCCCGGCCGTCTCTCGGCGGACGGCACCGTCTGGGAGCCGGACGACCCCCGCCTCGCCCTCGCCGCCCGGTACACGGTCGACGCGGTGGCCCGCGACGGCCACGGCCGCCGCTCGGCCCGTCACGCGACGTTCACCACGTTCGTCCCCGAGCAGCGGTTCATCGGGTACGTCATCCCGGAGGACCGCTCCACCGTCGGCACCGGAATGATCGTGTCCCTGCAGTTCAACCGGCAGATCGAGAACCGGGCCGCCGTCGAGCGCGCGATCCGTGTGACCGCCAGGCCCGCCGTCGAGATCCGCCCGCACTGGTTCGGCAGGGACCGCCTGGACTTCCGGCCCGAGGACTACTGGAAGCCGGGCACCCGCGTCACCGTCACCCTGCGACTGCGCGACGTGGAGGGCGCGCCCGGGGTCTACGGACAGCAGTACCGGACCGTCGCCTTCACCATCGGCCGCAGCCAGGTCTCCGTCGTGGACGCGGCCCGGCACACCATGCGGGTCCTCCGCGACGGCCGGCTGCTCGCCACCGTGCCGATCACCGCGGGCGCCCCGAAGACCACGACGTACAACGGGAAGATGGTGGTGATGGAGATGCTCCCGGTCACCCGCATGAACAGCCGCACGGTCGGCTTCGGCGGCGAGTACGACATCCCGGACGTCCCGCACGCCATGCGCCTGACCGAGTCCGGCACGTTCGTCCACGGCAACTACTGGGCCCCGGAGGCTCCCGGACACAGCAACGTCAGCCACGGGTGCGTGGGCCTGAAGGACGTCAAGGGCGGCCGCTCCGACACCCCGGCGGGCTGGTTCTTCGACCGCAGCCTCGTCGGCGACGTCATCGAGGTCGTGCACAGCGACGACAAGCAGGTCGCTCCCGACAACGGGCTCGGCGGGTGGAACATGAGCTGGAGCGACTGGACAGCGGGCGGAGCCGTCAACCAGCCCTGAACGGGCGGGTGTCAGCGGGAGTATTCGGCGTTTCGAGCATCGAAACGGACTTTCGCCCACGCCTTCGGCCACCGCGATGCAACCTCAGGCCGGTGCCAAGCATCAAGTGCTATGAAACGAAGATGTTGCCCGCGATGACCTGAAAGGGTGACAGCCCGGCTCAGCGGCACGTCAGGGGGGCGCATCCGGCAGTCGACGGTGCGCCTGCGCGCGGTCCCCGGTGGGGACTGAACAGTGACAGCGGCGGGGAGTCATCGGGCCGTGGCGTGTGATTGATTTGCGCAATGCGCGTGCGGGACGCGCCGGCGTTGGGGGGCCTGAGGCGATCAGGCCGTGCGAGGGGAGAGGGAACGTGAACGGGCGACCCATATCGGGCGCGTCGACCGGTGCGCGGGGACGTGGTGGCAAGAGATTCTCGGCGCTGATACTCGGTGCCCTCCTGCTGACCGTCACCGCGTGCGGCGGGGGAGGGGGAAGCGGTGACGCCAAGGACAAGGACTCCGGCAAGGCGGCGGCCAAGCAGTCGCAGGCCGTCGTCACCATTGCCCCGAAGGACGGCGCCAAGGACGTGGACACCGGCGGCGCCCTCGAGGTGACCGCGGCCAAGGGCAGACTCACCCAGGTCAGGGTCGAGGACCTCAAGGGCCACGAGATCGCCGGGACCATCACCGGCGACGGTGCCTCCTGGACCCCGTCGACCCACCTCGCCGCGGCCACCACGTACAAGGTCCACGCGGTCGCCGAGGACGCCTCGGGCCTCACCTCCGCCGCGGACTCCTCGTTCACCACGCTCACTCCGAAGAAGACCTTCGTCGGCGTCTACACGCCCGACAACGGCTCCACCGTCGGCGTCGGCATGCCGTTCTCGGTCCGGTTCAGCCGGGGCATCACCCACCCGGCCGACGTCGAGAAGGCCATCACCGTCAAGACCGAGCCCGCCGTGGAGGTCCGCGGCCACTGGTTCGGCAACGACCGCCTCGACTTCCGGCCCAAGGACTACTGGAAGCCCGGCACCAAGGTCACCGTGAACCTGAACCTCGACGGCGTCGAGGGCCGCCCCGGCGTCTACGGCGAGCAGGCCAGGACGGTGAGCTTCACCATCGGCCGCAGCCAGGTCTCCACCGTGGACGCCAAGGCGCACACGATGGTCGTCAAGCGGGACGGCAAGGTCGTCAAGACCCTCGCGGTCACCACGGGCAAGGCCGGCTACGACACCTGGAACGGCCAGATGGTCATCAGCGAGCGCCAGGTGGTGACCCGGATGAACGGCGAAACGGTCGGCTACGGCGGCGAGTACGACATCAAGGACGTGCCGCACGCCCAGCGCCTGACCGACTCCGGCACCTTCATCCACGGCAACTACTGGGGCGGCGACGCCTTCGGCAACTACAACGCCAGCCACGGCTGCGTCGGCCTGCGCGATGTGAAGGGCGGCTACGACAGCTCGGTGTCGGCCGCCTGGTTCTACGACCACTCGATGCTCGGTGACGTCGTCATCGTGAAGAACTCCCACGACGCCACGGTCGCGCCCGACAACGGGCTCAACGGCTGGAACATGCCCTGGGACCAGTGGATCAAGTAACGGCCGATCCGCAGTGACCGGGCCCGGTGTGCCGCTGTGAGCGAGCACACCGGGCCCGCTGTCGTTAGTCCCCGTTAACCTCCTCCCATGACTGTGCATCTCGAAGTCGCCGAGGGCGTGGGCACCCTCCGTCTGGACCGCCCGCCGATGAACGCGCTGGACGTCGCCACCCAGGACCGGCTCAAGGAGCTCGCCGAGGAGGTCACGCGCCGCGACGACGTGCGCGCCGTGGTCCTCTACGGCGGGGAGAAGGTGTTCGCCGCGGGCGCGGACATCAAGGAGATGCAGGGCATGGACCACACCGCGATGGTCCTGCGCTCCCGCGCCCTGCAGGACTCCTTCACCGCCGTCGCCCGCATCCCCAAGCCCGTCGTCGCCGCCGTCACCGGCTACGCCCTGGGCGGCGGCTGCGAGCTGGCGCTGTGCGCGGACTACCGCATCGCCGGCGAGAACGCCAAGCTGGGGCAGCCGGAGATCCTGCTCGGCCTCATTCCGGGCGCGGGCGGCACGCAGCGGCTGGCCCGGCTGATCGGCCCGTCCAAGGCCAAGGACCTGATCTTCACGGGGCGCCAGGTGAGGGCGGACGAGGCGCTGACGCTGGGCCTGGTCGACCGGGTCGTACCCGCCGAGCAGGTGTACGCCGAGGCGCACTCCTGGGCCGCGAAGCTCGCCCAGGGTCCGGCGATCGCGCTGCGGGCCGCCAAGGAGTCGATCGACACGGGTCTTGAGACGGACATCGAGACCGGTCTCGCCGTCGAACGCAACTGGTTCGCGGGCCTGTTCGCGACGGAGGACCGCGAGCGCGGGATGCGCAGCTTCGTGGAGGAGGGGCCGGGCAAGGCCAAGTTCGTCTGAGGACCCGCCTGAAGGGCGTAACCTGAGAATTGTTCAGCAAGTCCCGCTGATCCACTCCCAGTTGACGCGGCGTCCCGTTTCCTGTCCCTCGATGGGGCGGATTATGGAAGCCTTAAGGCAGCCTTAAGGCTGTCGCGCCGATCTCGCCCGGTGATTGCCCCCAACTGGCTCGTTTCCGCAGGCCAGTTGGGGTGCGACAGTCCCTGGCTTGCGGATGGCATATGCCGGCCGAATGGTGAGGAATGTGTGCTTCCCGGGGGCGCATTCCGTCGTAACGACCCCGAGCCCCCTTCCGGACGGCCATGATGGGTCCATGGCGGGGCTGGAGGGTATGGAGCCGCCGCGGCGGCACGGGGGTGCCACCGCGGCACGCTGGTCGCCTGCGGTCGAGGACGAACAGGCGCTCAAGGCGCTGGAGTTGTACGGGAACCCCGCCGAGGCCGATGTGCCGCTGCCGTCCCGGCCGGAATCCGCCGCCACCGCGCGCAGGCTCGCCCAGGTCGTGATCCTGCGGCAGTGGGGGCTCGGCCCGCGCATGACCGAGGACGCCGTCCTGCTCGTCTCCGAACTCGTCGGGAACGCCGTACGCCACACCGGCGCTCGTGTCTTCGGATTACGGATGCGGCGGCGCCGCGGCTGGATCCGCGTCGAGATCCGCGACCCCTCCCGCGGACTGCCGTGCCTGATGCCCGTACAGGAACTCGACCTCAGCGGCCGTGGCCTGTTCCTCGTCGACAAACTCGCCGACCGCTGGGGCGTCGACCTGCTGCCGCGCGGCAAGACCACCTGGTTCGAGATGCGGGTCGCCGACCGGTGAGCACGACCCGCCCCTTCCAGGAAAAGGTCAAATCGTCGATTTCAGCATCAACACGTCCTTAAATGGGGAGAGTGACCACCCCCGTCCCTCCCTCCTCGTCCAACCGTGAGACCGACCGTGAGACGGACACCGCGCGCACGGTGCCCGGCCGCCGCGCGGCTCTGCGCGCGGGCGCGGGGCTCGCCGCCGCCGGTGCCCTCGCCGCCGCCTGTTCCCCAGGCGACACCGTCGTCAACCGGCCCCTCCCGTCCCGCGCCACCGCAACCTCGCGCTCCGCCACCGGATCGCACGCCCCGGTCGCCGCACCCGTCCCGCGCTCCTTCCCGGGGCAACCCGCCCAGATCGCGAGCGGTCCACGCAGCCGTCCCCGGGTCGCGCTCACCTTCCACGGCCAGGGCGACCCCTCCTACGCCACGGCGATCCTCGACGCGGCCGAGAAGGCGGGCGCCAAGGTCACCGTCCTCGCGGTCGGCACCTGGCTCGACGAGCACCCCGAGGTCGCCGGCCGCATCCTCGCGGGCGGTCACGACCTCGGCAACCACACCCTGCGCCACCTCGACATCAACACCATGTCCGAGCAGCAGGCGTTCGCCGAGATCAAGGGATGCGCCGAGCGGCTGTGGCACCTCACCGGAGGCATCGGCGCCTGGTTCCGTCCGTCCCGGGCGCAACGCGCCACCCCGCTCGTGGAACGTCTGGCCCGCCGCGCCGGCTACCCGCACATCCTGTCGTACGACCTCGACTCGCTCGACTACACCTCACCGGGCGCCGCCGCCATCACCCGCAAGGTCACCGACGACATCCACAACGGAGCGGTGGTGAGCCTGCACTTCGGGTACCCGGACACGGTCGCCGCCGTCCCCGACATCCTGCACGCACTCAAAGACCGCGGCCTCGCCGCGGTGACCATCACGGAGCTGCTGAGCTGATGCATCCCTCGACCGTCACGCGCGTACTGATCGCCGGCGCCGCCCTCGCCGTGCTGGCCGGCTGCAGCAGCGGATCCCCCCACAAGAAGGACGAGGACACCGCCTCCAAGACCCCCGTCCGGAGCGCCCAGCCGCAGGCCCCCCAGGGACTGCCGGGCATGCCGCCCGTGCTCGACCCCAAGGACGTCTACGCCGCAGACCGCCCGGGGCAGCTCTCCCCGGTGGTCAAGGGCTTCCAGTCCCGGGTCTACGTGCCCAACACCAACTCCGACACCGTCTCCGTCATCGACCCGAAGACCTACAAGGTCATCGAGACGATCCGGGTCGGCCGCCAGCCCCAGCACGTGGTGCCCTCCTGGGACCTGAAGACGCTGTGGGTCAACAACGACCTCGGCAACTCCCTCACCCCCATCGACCCGGGGACCGGCGAGGCGGGCAAACCGGTCGCCGTGCACGACCCCTACAACCTGTACTTCACACCGGACGGCAAGTACGCGGTGGTGATGGCCTCCAAGGACCGCCAGCTGGTCTTCCGCGACGCGCACACCATGAAGGTGAAGAAGGCCGTCCCGGTGAGCTGTTACGGCGTCAACCACGCCGACTTCTCGCTCGACGGACGCTACTTCATCGTCTCCTGCGAGTTCAGCGGGGAACTGCTCAAGGTCGACACCGAGAAGATGAAGGTGATCGGCCAGCAGAAGCTGCCCCACCGCGGTGCCATGCCGCAGGACGTCAAGATCTCCCCGGACGGCAAGAAGTTCTACATCGCCGACATGGTCGCCGACGGCATCTGGATCCTGAACGGCGACACCTTCGCCGAACCGTCCTTCCTGCCCACCGGCAAGGGCACGCACGGGCTCTACGTCAGCCGCGACTCCCGCGAGATGTACATCTCCAACCGGGGCGAGGGCACCATCTCCGTCTTCGACTTCAAGGAGAACCGGCTGACCAAGAAGTGGCGCCTGCCGGGCGGCGGCAGCCCCGACATGGGCGGTGTCTCGGCGGACGGCAAGGTGCTGTGGCTGTCCGGCCGCTACAACTCCGAGGTGTACGCCATCGACACGCAGACCGGTCGGCAGCTGGCCCGGATCAGGGTGGGCAGCGGGCCGCACGGCCTCGCCGTCTACCCCCAGCCGGGCCGCTACTCGCTCGGCCACACGGGCGTCTACCGCTGACGCCGCCCTACCGCGCGAGGAGCAGTGCCTCCGCGCCGACCGGCAGGTACCCCGCCGCCTGGAACGCCCGCATGCTGCGGGCGTTCCCCGGTGCGATCTGCGCCCACACCGGCTCGGCCGCCAGTTGCCGGGCCGCACCCACCAGCCGACGCCCGAGCCCCCGCTGCCGTACCCCCTCGTCCACCTCGACCGAGACCTCCAGCCGCCCGGCGACCCCGCGCCCCAGCACGAGCACGCCGCCGTCCGCCGCCCAGGCGCGCACGTCGTCGCGCCGCCGGCGGGCGTAGCCGACCCGGGGATGGTCGGGCTCCTTGATCTCCTCCAGTGCGAGCGACGGCTCGCCCGGCAGGGGAGCCCCGACGAGGAGCGCGTCGATGGTCTCGGCCCCGCGTCCCGTCCGCTCCATGAGGGCGGCCAGGAACCGGGCGTTCATGGTGGCGGCCAGGGGGTCGCAGTCGGTACGCCGCAACGTCTCCCGCACCCATCGCGGATCCTCGTCCGTGAACACGACGGAGTGCGCGGTGAAGGCGAGGACCCCCGCATCCCGGCGGGAGGGCTGCGGCACGACGGTCGTCCGGCCGTCCGGCGGCGGGAAGACGCCCCGTGCCGCCGCGTCCAGGATGCCCCGCAGAGTCTCCGCAACCGCCACCGTACGCTCCTTGAGTCTCCACCCACTGGAAGGCCCAGACTCGCAGACGTGATCGACGACGGCACCGGCCTCTTCACCATCGGCGACCTGGCCCGCGCCACCGGACTGACCGTGCGCACCATCCGCTACTGGTCCAACGAGGGCGTCCTGCCCCCGGTGGCCCGCTCCACGGGCGGCTACCGGCTGTACGACGCCGCGTCCGTGGCGCGCCTGGAGCTGATCCGGTCCCTGCGCGAGCTGGGCCTCGGCCTGGCAGACGTGCGCGGAGTGCTGGGGGGCGAGCGGACGGTCGCGGAGGTGGCGGCCGCGCACGTGGCGGCCCTGGACGCGCAGATCCGGTCTCTGAAGGTGACCAGGGCGGTGCTGTCGACGGTGGCGCGACGGGGCTCGAGTGCGGAGGAGATGGCTCTGATGAACAAACTGGCGCGGCTTTCGGCGGCAGAGCGGAAACGGATCATCGATGACTTCATGGCGGAGATCTTCGAGGGTCTCGACACGGTGGACCCCGACATCCGCAAGCGGCTCCGGTTCGCCGCGGGGAACCTGCCCGACGACCCCACGCCCGAGCAGGTCGACGCCTGGGTGGAGCTAGCGGAGCTGATCCAGGACCCGGACTTCCGCGCACACATGCGCAGGATGGTCGAGTTCAACGCTGCGGACCGGGGACCGGACGTCCCGGCAGGAACGTCCCTGTGGTTCATGAGCCGCCTGGTGCAGTTGGCGGCCCAGGCGCTGCGGCAGGGCATCGCCCCTGAGGCGCCGGAGGCCGAGGACGTGTTGCGCGAGCTGCTCGGCGACGGGGACCGAGCCGCCGTACTGGAGCGTCTGACGGCGGTCTCGAACGTCCGACTCGCCCGCTACCGTGAGTTGACCGCCGTCGTGAACGGCCTCGAACCCCTGCCGTCCCCCGACGAGGAGTTCGCCTGGGTGGTCGCGGCACTGAGGGCGCGCGTGGCCCGTTAATCTGACCTGCGTCAGTACGACAGCAAGACAGAAGAAACGCGACACAAAGGGGCGGACCGGTGGCGGACATCGAGGAAGCACGCAAGCACTTCGAGCGGATCGACGCGGACGGTGACGGTTTCATCACCGCCGCCGAGTTCAAGACCGCCCTGGCTCAGGGGGGCGACTGGAACGTCACCGAGGCGGTGGCCGAGGCCATCATCAAGTCCCGTGACCTCAACGGTGACAAGGTGCTGTCGTTCGACGAGTTCTGGGCACACCTGAGCAAGTGACGCGACAATGTGGGGCGCCGGCCGTTCGGGCCGGCGCTCCCTTCGTCGTGCGCGGCGGCTGTCCGTAGGTTCGATACGCCGACTTCGTCGTCACCGGTACCACGGACGGCCGCCACCGTGCCGCGCACTGCATCGCCTCGGGGTCTCGGACGGACGTCACCCGTTCGCCCGCGGACGGAATAGCCCGCCGTGTCCGGTGGTTGGGGACAGCCCACAGAGGCTGTGCACGAACACCGATCCCCGGAAGGGCGAAACACATCATGAAGATCGGCATCATCGGCGCGGGCAACATCGGCGGCAACCTCACCCGGCGGCTCACCGCCCTCGGCCACGACGTCTCCGTCGCCAACTCGCGCGGCCCGCACACGCTCACCGCACTCGCCGAGGAGACGGGCGCGACCCCCGTCACGGTCGACGAGGCGGCCCGCGGCGCCGAGGTCGTCGTGATCACGATCCCGGTGAAGGCCGTACCGGACCTGCCGCCCGGGCTGCTGGACGGCGCGGCGAAGGGGGTCGCCGTGATCGACACCGGCAACTACTACCCGCAGCAGCGGGACGGGAGGATCGCGGCGATCGAGGACGAGGGCCTCACCGAGAGCCGCTGGACCGAACGGCAGATCGGCCACCCTGTGATCAAGGCCTTCAACGGCACCTACGCCCAGGACATCCTGGAGCGCCCCCGCCCGGCCGGCGCCCCCGACCGCATGGCGCTCCCGGTGGCGGGGGACGACGAGTCGGCGAAGGCGAGGGTCAGGGACCTGATCGAGGAGCTCGGCTTCGACACGGTGGACGCGGGCGGCATCGACGACTCCTGGCGCCAGCAGCCCGGCACCCCGGTGTACGGCCTGCGCGCAGGCGCCGACGAGGTCACCAAGGCCCTGGAGCAGGCGTCGCCCGAGCGCTCCGCGGAGTTCCGCGCGTAGGCGTCGCCTCATCGAAGCGCGTCCGGCGACCCCGCCGGGCCGCCGGACGTCAGCCCTACGGACCTCGGCCGCGGAGTCGGCGAGCGCGACGCCCGGGGCATGGCCCGCCCGGGCGGCGGGCCGGCTCCGGTCAGGCGTCCCCGGCCCACTCCTCGAGCGCCGCCTTGCTGGAAAAGTTCGCCACGTTCCGGTCCACCGGGTCCGACGTGTACTGGTGGAAGCGCCACCCGGCCTTGATCCGGGGCTGTCCCGCGGTCACGTAGTCGGCGATCCACAGGCCGTCCCCGGCGTAGGACGTGGTGTCGATGGTCAGCCAGAAGTGGCGGCTGGTGTAGAGGAGCACGCGGTTGTCCGGGCGGAGCTGCTTCACCTTGCGGATGAAGGCGTCCTTCTCCGCGTTGCTCGCGTGCGTCCCGTCCCCGGTCGTCTCCCAGTCCACCGCGAGCAGATCGTCCGCCCTCTCCGGAGCCTTCCCGACGAAGTACTCGGCCTGGGCGGTGATGTCACCCGGCCACAGGAAGTGGTAGAAGCCGACCACACAGCCGGCGTCCCGGGCGGTCTTCGTCTGGGCGGAGAGTTTCGGGTTCACATACGAACGCCCCTCCGTCGCCTTGATGAAGACGAAGGAGAGGCCGTCCGTGTCGTACGCGGAGGACTGGTACGCGCTGACGTCGATGCCTCGCAGCATGGGGGCTCCCTGAAGAGGTGGTGGGGGGAACGGGCATCGACAGGGATCGATGCCTGTTGTCACCTTTGTACGCGTGGTATGCCCCCTGGGTTCGGACGTCAGCCCCGGTCGACCGCCGAACTGAGGACCGACGCCGACTTCGCCGCCCAGTCGGAGGTGATCACACTGGCGTGGTCGTGGGCGAGCAGCGACAGGCGTGCCGCCACCTCGGCGTCCGTCGGGTCGGTGGACGAGATCGCCGGGGCGACGCCGGCCGCGTCCGTCGTGATCAGGATGTAGTGGTTGGTGTCGTACCAGGACGTGTCGTAGCCGTTGTTGACGTACGTCGCCGCGTCCCCGTCGAAGAACACGAACCACGGGCGGATGGAGGTGTCGTATCGGCCGGTGCGCGGGTCGCCGGGGGCCGCGCCGAGAACCGCGGGGAAGGCCTGAGCCTTGGAGATGTTCCCGGCGGCGTACAGGTCGCGCAGGTAGTCGCCGTACTCGCGGTCGGTCCAGTAGTGGTCGAACGGGTTGTTCATCTCGACCGTGCCGGGGATGAGTTCGAAGACGACCTTGCCCTTGAGGGAGTCCCGGGACGGCCAGGCGTTCGCCTTCGCGGCGGCGTCGAGCGTGGAGTAGGAGGAGCCGAGCAGGTCGGACGGCTTGTAGACGATGCTGCCGAGCTTCTGCTGCACCAGCGCGTCGAATTCGTCGGGTCCGAGGCCGCCGTTGTTGTTGAAGCCGTTCTTCATCTCCACCTTGAAGACGATCGGCCGGTGGTCCGGGTGCAGCTGGTGCCAGGCCGCGATGTTGTCGAGGCAGCTGCCGAGGTCCTGGTTGCGGCTCTTGCTGTACAGCTCGCTCGGACTCTTCGCGGCCTCGCAGTTGTTGTCGTCGCCGAACGGATTGCTGTGACTGACCCGCCAGCGCTTGCTGATGCTGTCGGTGTAGACGTCCAGTTCCAGAAGTGAGGCCCCCGAGTCCAGGGCCTGGGTGAAGTAGGTGTACTTGGCCTTGTCGTACGCGTTGTGCGTCCCGATCGTGGTCACGTCCGCGAACGTGGGCGACGCCGCGTGGGCGTTCCCCGGTACCACCATCAGCATCGCGGCGGCACCCAGCAGCGCCGCCAGCCGTCTCACCACACGCATGAGCCAACTCCCCTTCGTCGTCCATGAGTTGGCGGCAGCGTAGGAGAGGGTGGTTACCATGCGGTAGCCCCTGGACGAAGGGCAGGAGCGCACCGGCCGCACGTTCCAGGAGAACGCGGTTCGCTCCGACGCCAGGATCAGGTCGCTATGGCCGAAATTCCACCCCCTTCGCCGGGCAGCAGCCTGCCCTCCGTCAAGTGTGGTCCACATCACACGTATTTCAGTTGTGTGCAAAGTGACGGCAATGTAGCTTCATGATCGCCACCTGACCAGTGGCAAAAAATCGGGGTACAGCTTCATGCTTCGCCGCTCGACCAGCGGCGAGAATGCAAGATCGTGTTCAGCCGTGTGCGGACACGCCGTCTGGCCTCTTGTGGGCCAAACCGGGGGAATTCTTCATGTCTTTCCATGATGACCGGCAGTGGCAAGAGCCCTGCCGACGAGGCCGAGTGGGCAGTCAAGGCATCCGCGTCAGCTGCGGTTCTGCGGGCCTCCATCGTCGATAAGCCGACAGGAAATCAGCACGTCTCGGCAACCGGGCCGCAACATAAGCGGCCCGATGACGGTCAGTTGTGCCCCCCGTACGGAATATCGATCTCTTGGAGAAACGCTTATGCGTAAGTTGTTCGCCGCCGGCCCTCTTGTCGCCACCGCCGTCGCGGCGTTGCTCTCCTTCGGTGCCGCCGCTCCCGCGGAGGCGGCGAGTGGATGGGCGGCGCATGTGCAATGCACCAAGATGCGCATCTCCGACAACACGGCCCATGGATTCGTCCAGGGGCACGGCGAAGCCAAGACGCAGCCGGACGCCTGGAAGGCGGCCATCAAGAACGCCAACGACCAGATGCCCACCGGCTACCGCGCAAAGCACTGCACGAAGAAGACGATCACGAGGATCTGATGCCATGAGGGCGCGCACTCTGAGGTTCGGCTTGTACGCGGACGAACACGGACTGGCGTGGGTCAGGGGGCTCGTCGAGGAGGCCGCGGCTTCCCGGAGCGCACGAATCGTCGGAGTGACCGTCGCGCACACCCTCCCCGGGAGCGAACTGACGACCTCGGACGTGTACGACATCCTGGCGGAACAGTGGGCCTGGGAGCATCCCGACCAGGACCGCGGCGCGCGGGAACCGGTCGAGTTGGGCGTCCGGTTGGTCTGCTCCCTGCGGACATGGAGAGCGATCCGCAAAGCGGTGATCAAGGCTTTGTGTCCGGAGGGCATGGAGCCCCATGCCTGCCGCGTTCCGTGGATCGCCGCCTGATCCGGTTCGCGCATTCCGACGCCGCCGGCTCGGTGCGGCCATGAATTTCCGGCTTTCCTCCCACCGGTGTATTCGCTGCGCACGGTGGCCTGTTGTAAGGCCAGGAATCTCCGCGATCAATTTCGGCAAGCAAAAAGAATTGATCCGGTCATGTCGGAATCGTAAGATCAATGCGCCAATCAAGGCAAAATCAAACCGAAAAGGAATTCTTTATGAGAATCAAAGGCGGACTCAAGGCCGTTGCTGCGGCCGGCATCATAGTCATGGCCGCTGCCGCCCCCGCGCTGGCCAAGTCGGTCGACGTCAGCGGGGGTAGGTGGAGCTACGACGTGGGCGCGAACTACGCGTATTCGAACTTCTACCACAAGGTCAATTACCACTCGTCTTCCGTGCACGGGGCGATCTGGGCCTACAGCGGCTGCACCAAGAACGGGACGTGGTCCAAGGCCTCGGTGGAGAAGTCGGACATCCGCAACGACGCGTTCTACGACGCCTCCTGCTGACATCGCTCCACACGCGGCCCCTCAGGGTTGCGAGGCCTGACTGCGGGAATGCCGTCCCGCCCGCAGTCAGGCTTTTCACAGCACATCCCACGACACGCGCGCTCCCCGAGTGCCCGAACCTAGGTAACCGATGCTGCACCGAGGTATCAAGTTCGTCCACGCCGCCGTGCTGGTCATCTCCACGATGACGGCCTTTCTGTTCGTGCGAGGGCTGGACGAGGAGTTGGTCCTGGGTAATTCGGCTCAGATCTGGGTGTTCGACTCCAACGATTCGGTGAGCGGTGCACAGGTGACCCGCGCCATCGCCTCGTTCTCGGTCGAGCACAGGGTCTCGGTGGCTCGTGAGCTGCCCGACGCGAGGAATCCCGACGGGCGTCGGCATCTGTATCTGACCTCGGGTGTCCCGAAATCCGATGCTGCGTCATGGCTGGACGAGGGCTACCCGGAGTTCAGCAGACACTACGCCACGGACGTACATCCGATCGCCGATCTCGGACAGCGGGACCCCCGGGGCTACTACTACGTCTTCGGATCGTCGGAGGCCGCGGATGCCTTGGTCGCCGAGTTCGCGGATCTCGGCCTGCGGGCAAGCGTGCAGCACCCACTCTCGTACCGCGAACTCGTCCTTCGATTCTCGGGCGGCGACCTGTTCCGGTCCTTCCTGGTGGTCGCTCTCGCCGCCGTGACGATGACCGGTGCAAGCGTGCTGCTGAGCGCGAAGGCGTACGGGGTACTGCGCCTGCAGGGCAAGTCCTTCATGGACATCCTCGCCCGTGACCTCAGACAGTTGGCGTTGTTCTGGTCGGTCGCAGCCGGTGCAGTGGCCGCCGTCGTGTCGGCTCTTCTCGGCTTCTACAACGGTCTCGCCTGGCTGGGGCTGTTCGCCGCGGTGACCGCGGCCCTCGCAGGCGTGCTCATTGTGCTGGTACTGGCCACCCATGCCGCCGTGCTCGCGCTGACCTTCAAGGTCGAGGTACTGCGTGCCCTCAAGGGCGAGCTACCCGCCCGGGCGGCGTTCGTCTGCACCTACCTGGTGCGTATCCCCGCGCTGCTCCTCGCCCTCGGCATCGCCATGGACATCGCGCTGGCCGGCCAGGACGTGCTGGCGCGTCAGGCCGACCAGGACACCTACGCCAAGGTGGGCGACGCCGTGACCATCCGCCTCAACGGCAGCCTGGTGGGCCAGGAGGAGCAGGTGATCACGCAGGTGGGCCGGTGGCTGCGCCGGGCCGACGCGGCGGGCGAGATCATTGTCGCCGGGCGCCGCGATCTCCAGGACGCCTCCTCCGACGCGCACCTCCCACAGGGCGAGATGCTCGTCGTCAACGACACCTTCCTCGCCCAGCAGCCGGTTCTCGGCCCGATGGGGCGGCGGTACTCTCCGGTGGCTCAGGACGGGAAGGCGTCAGAGGCCCATGCGGTGCGCCTCATCGTCCCCGAATCCCTCGGTCGCCACGCATCGGACATCAGCGCGGCGGTCCCCGATGTCCTGGGCCGACTGGATCCCGAACTCCGTCGGCATTTGAGGGTGGAGACACTCCGAGCGCGAAGTGGCCAGCGCGTCTTCGGCTACAACTCCGGCGGACGCCCGAACGAGGACCGGTCGCTGGTGCGTGACCCGGTCCTCGTCGTGGTGCCGAACGGTTCTAGGATCCTCACCGACGACACCTACACCGCGTTCGCCACCCAGGAGGGGATCATCTTCCCCGACCCCGAGGACGCCCTGAACGCCATGGCGGCCGACAAGAGCGGACTGGGAACGTATGTGACCTCCGTGCGGCCGGTCGGGCAGAGCGCCGCACTGCGGCTGAGGGACGCCGTCAACGGCCTCCGACTGCGGCTCTTCAGCCTCGTCGCAGGCGTGGCCGTGCTGCTCGCCACCGGTGTCGGCGTCTGTTTCATCCACGCGCGCAAGCACGCGCAGGCAGTTTTCGCGCAACACATCAGCGGTTGGAGATTCGCCGCAACCCACCGTTTCATCCTCGCGGTGGAAGCCGTCCTCGCGGCATTCATCGCCTGGTGGGTTCCTATCCAGGTCTGGCAACAGCACCAGGAAATCAAGGAGTTCACCTCCCGCGGCATCCCCGCTCCCTTCCCGCCCCTCCAGATCACCGCATCGGACCTCGGTGTCATTGCCGGGCTGGTCATCACCGAAGTCTGTGTCGTGCTTCTCGCTCTCGCAGTGTTCCACCGGCGCATCGTGACAGAGGGGGCTGCCGAGAGGTGAGCCGGCACAGACGCATTCCCCCCACTCAGCAGGAGCACTCAGGAGCGTTGTCGTGATCGATATTGTCAAGCTGTCGAAGACCTTCGGCACCCGCACTCTGTGGTCCGATGTCACCGCCACCGTGAGCCGCGGCGAGATGCTCGCCCTGGTCGGCCCCAGTGGATCGGGGAAGTCCACCCTCCTCAACTGCATCGGCCTTCTGGACAAGCCGAGCGCCGGGACGATCCGTCATGAGGGAAAGGACATAACCCGTTTCGGCCGGGGCGAGATCCGCCGGTTCCGTCGAGATGTTCTCGGTTACCTCTTCCAGAGCTATGCCCTGATCGAGAATGCCACCGTCGCGGCCAATCTGGAGGTTGCCGTCAAGCCGCAGCGGACCCTGCGGGGCAATGCCGGTACGACCATCGCCGAGGCCCTGGAGCGCGTTGGCCTGGCGGGACGGGAGAAGGAGAAGATCCACCACCTCAGTGGCGGAGAACAACAGCGTGTGGCGCTCGCCCGGCTCATGGTCAAGAAACCGGCGCTCGTGCTCGCCGACGAGCCGACCGGAGCCCTCGACCATGCCAACACCACAGTGGTCATCGACATCCTCCGGGAGTTGAGCGCTGACGGATGCGCCGTTGTCATCGCCACCCACGACGACTACGTGCGCGACCGATGCGACGCCGTCTTCTCGGTCCACGAGAGTTCCGTTGTCGCTTGAGCGGCGACCCCGGCCGTCGATCACACATCCGCCGGGCGTTTCGGCTACGGCGCCATGCTCTCGCACTGGCCTGTGTGCCAGAGAAAAACCGGACATGTACCGAAAGCAAGTGAAGGTCGCCTCTCCTGCGAGTCGAACAGCCTCTGCGGACTCCTCCGCCGTCGCTTCACCGCCCCGTCGGGCGGCCTTTGTCATAGCCGTCACGCTCACGGTGGCCGCGGCGCTGCAACAGCTTCTGATCATCATCGGGTTGGGGGGCCGGCTGCCCGGGTGGCAACCCTGGCCGTACCTGCTCGGAGCTGCTCCCGCTTGGCTGCTGTGCCGTCCCCGCTGGGCAAAGGCCGATGTACCGGCCCCTGTACAGAGGGCACTGGCCCTGCTGCGGCGTGTGCCGGCCGAGGTGTACGCCGTGGGCGTACTGCTCCTGGCGTGCGGCGTCTGGGCGTGGTTGCAGGACGACGAGCCTCACTTCGCTCACGAGGAAGCCGTCTACGCCAACAAGGCCCGCTCCTGGCTGGACGGCACTCCTGACGCGGGCTGGGGCCTCTACCGCCCGATCGGGCTTCCGGCTCTCGGCAGGCTCGCGCTCGCCGTACACGACGACGTCGGCGCCCTTCGCGTCGTCGCGCTGCTTCTGAGCCTGTTCACGCTCGCGGTCGTGTATCTCGTCGCCGCTCAGTGGATGTCGCGCCGCCGGGCCGTCGTGGTGATGCTCTTGCTGCTCAGCGGACTCGGTTTCCTCCGCCGGCTCCCTGAGTTCCTCAACGACATAGGCGCCACCGGGCTGTTGCTCATCGTGGTGTTCCTCCTGGTCCGGACGCAGGAGAAGAAGAACTCCCGGGCGCTGCTCCTGTTGCCGTTCGTCACACTGGCCGCCTTCTACCTGCGGTACGGAGTCGTCGGAAACCTGCTGGCGATAACTTTGGCCGCCGTCATCGCCTACGGGCCCCGTGCCTGGCTCGCCCAGGGGCGGCGCCTGGGTCTCGCGGCGGTGATCCTGGTACTCGGCCTCCTGCCGCACTTCGTCTACGCGACCCGAACCACCGGCTCACCGCTGGGAATCATCTTCTGGGCGACCGACCAGGCCGAACGCAGATTCATAGGCGACGGTCTCGTCTACTACGTCGCGATCTTCCCCTACCGCCTGGCCGGTGACTTGGGAGCCGTCGTCATGGCCGCGGGGCTCGTGGCGATGGCAGGGGCGGTACGACGACTGTGGCGTGCCCGTCGTGCGCATGGCGGGGAACTGCGTGCACATGACCGGCGAACCGCGTTTCTGGGCATGTCCGCCGTTCTGATCTGCGTCGTCCTGGGAATCGCCACGGACGGAGAGCCCCGGTTCATATACCTCTCGGTTGTGCTTCTCACCGTTTTGGGGGTCTCCGAGACGGCGGACCGGGTCGGCCACTGGGCGTCAGGAGTTCTTGCGGCCATCGCGGCCCTGACCGCGGTGACGGTGCTCGGAACCGCTCAAGTCGTCGCCCACGGCGCGATGCCCGGCCCGGAACGACTCGGTGCCTCCACCGTGCCCGTAGCCCGGCAGCTCGCCTCCGACGAGCCCTGTCTCCTGGTCACCGGATACGAGCCCGAGATGGGTTGGTACTCCGGGTGCGACGCGGTCACATACAGCCAGTACCGTCGGATGAAACCGCCCCCCCACACAAGAGTCAGCCTTGTGCTCTTCGAACGAGGTCGCTTGCAACCTGGCCCGGCGGCCCTGAAGCAGCTCATCGCCGGGCGGGCAACCACAACGCGGAAGATCCCCACCCGGGGAGCGGTCGGCGACGCGACGGTGGTCACCCTGCACTGAGACCCGGCCGAGCGACCCGACCACCCCGTGGCGCAGACGGCCGTGTGTCCCCTCAGGACCGGGGGCCGCTCCCGGCGGCCGCGACGTGCAAGGCCGGGGCCTGTTCCCTCAGCACTCGATGATGTTGACGGCCAGCCCGCCCCGCGCCGTCTCCTTGTACTTGACGCTCATGTCCGCACCGGTCTCCTTCATCGTCTTGATGACCTTGTCGAGGGAGACCTTGTGCGAGCCGTCGCCGCGCATCGCCATCCGTGCCGCCGTGACCGCCTTCACCGCGGCCATGCCGTTGCGTTCGATGCACGGGATCTGGACGAGGCCACCGACCGGGTCGCAGGTCAGGCCGAGGTTGTGCTCCATGCCGATCTCGGCCGCGTTCTCCACCTGCTCGGGGGTGCCGCCCAGCACCTCCGCCAGCGCGCCCGCCGCCATGGAGCAGGCCGAGCCGACCTCGCCCTGGCAGCCGACCTCCGCGCCGGAGATGGACGCGTTCTCCTTGAAGAGCATGCCGATCGCTCCCGCGGCGAGCAGGAAACGCACGACCCCGTCCTCGTCCGCGCCGGGTACGAAGTTGATGTAGTAGTGCAGGACCGCCGGGATGATGCCCGCGGCACCGTTCGTGGGAGCGGTCACGACCCGGCCGCCGGCCGCGTTCTCCTCGTTGACCGCCATCGCGTAGAGCGTGATCCACTCCATCGCGTGGGCCGTCGCGTCGCCCTCGGCGCGCAGCTGGCGCGCGGTGACGGCCGCCCGGCGGCGCACCTTCAGACCGCCGGGCAGGATGCCTTCCCGGGACATCCCCCGCGCCACGCAACGCTGCATGACCCGCCAGATGTCCAGCAGCCCGGAGCGGATCTCCTCCTCCGAACGCCACGCCCGCTCGTTCTCCAGCATCAGCGAGGAGATCGACAGGCCCGTCTCCTTCGTCAGCCGCAGCAGCTCGTCGCCCGTGCGGAAGGGGTACTTCAGGACCGTGTCGTCGAGCTTGATGCGGTCGGCGCCCACCGCCTCCTCGTCCACGACGAAGCCGCCGCCGACCGAGTAGTACGTCTTGGAGAGCAGCTCCTTGCCGTCGGCGTCGTACGCCCGGACCGTCATGCCGTTGGCGTGGTACGGCAGCGCCTTGCGGCGGTGCAGGATCAGGTCGTCGTCGAAGGAGAACGGGATCTCGTGTTCGCCGAGGAGCTTCAGACGGCCCTCCGCCTTGATCGCCTCGACCCGCTGGTCGGCCGTCTCGACGTCCACCGTGCGCGGGGAGGCGCCTTCCAGGCCGAGCAGGACCGCCTTCGGGGTGCCGTGACCGTGGCCGGTCGCGCCGAGGGAGCCGTACAGCTCGCAGCGCAGGGACGCCACCGACGCCAGCAGGTCCTCGTTGCCCAGCCGGCGGGCGAACATGCGGGCCGCGCGCATCGGGCCGACCGTGTGGGAGCTGGACGGGCCGATGCCGATCGAGAACAGGTCGAAGACCGAGACGGCCACGGGTGACTCCTCACTACGGGGGGTGGTGCCAGAAGGGGTGGTGCGGGGGTGCGGGCACCGCGCACGCCGGTACTCCCAGTGTGCGCGGTGCCCCGCACAAGGTGACTTACTTGTTCAGACCCGGGTACAGCGGGTGCTTCTCGGCCAGGGCCTTGACCCGGGCCTTGAGCCCCTCGGCGTCGTAGGACGGCTTCAGCGTCTCGGCGATGACGTCCGCGACCTCCGCGAAGTCCTCGGCCGTGAAGCCGCGGGTCGCCAGGGCCGGCGTGCCGATGCGCAGGCCCGAGGTGACCATCGGCGGGCGCGGGTCGTTCGGGACCGCGTTGCGGTTGACCGTGATGCCGACCTCGTGCAGGCGGTCCTCGGCCTGCTGCCCGTCCAGCTCCGAGTCGCGCAGGTCGACCAGGACCAGGTGCACGTCCGTGCCGCCGGTCAGGACGTTCACGCCGGCCTCGCGCGCGTCGGCGGCCGTCAGCCGCTCGGCGAGGATCTTCGCGCCCTCGACCGTACGGCGCTGGCGCTCGCGGAACTCCTCCGTCGCGGCGACCTTGAAGGACACCGCCTTGGCCGCGATCACATGCTCCAGGGGGCCGCCCTGGAAGCCCGGGAAGACGGACGAGTTCAGCTTCTTCGCGAACTCCTTCTTGGCGAGGATGATGCCGCCGCGGGGACCGCCCAGCGTCTTGTGGGTGGTGGAGGTGACGACATCGGCGTACTGCACCGGGTTCGGGTGCAGGCCCGCCGCGACCAGACCGGCGAAGTGCGCCATGTCCACCCACAGGTGGGCCTCGACCTCGTCCGCGATCCGGCGGAACTCGGCGAAGTCCAGCTGCCGCGGGTACGCCGACCAGCCGGCGATGATCACCTTCGGGCGGTGCTCCTTGGCGAGCCGCTCGACCTCGGCCATGTCGACCAGGCCGGTGGCGTCCACGTGGTAGGCGACCACGTCGAACTGCTTGCCCGAGAAGTTCAGCCGCATCCCGTGGGTCAGGTGGCCGCCGTGCGCGAGGTCGAGTCCGAGGATGGTGTCGCCGGGCTGGGCCAGCGCGAACAGGGCGGCCTGGTTGGCGGAGGCGCCGGAGTGGGGCTGCACATTGGCGTACTCCGCGCCGAACAGCTCCTTGATCCGGTCGATGGCGATCTGCTCGGTGACGTCGACGTGCTCGCAGCCGCCGTAGTAGCGGCGGCCGGGGTAGCCCTCGGCGTACTTGTTGGTGAGCACCGAGCCCTGCGCCTCCATGACCGCCAGCGGGGCGAAGTTCTCGGAGGCGATCATCTCGAGGGTGGACTGCTGGCGGTGCAGCTCGGCGTCGACCGCTGCGGCGACCTCCGGGTCGAGCTCGTGCAGGGACGTGTTCAGAAGGGTCATCTGCGGGTGCGCTCCTCAGCCGGCGATGTGGGCGTCGTACTCGTCGGCGGACAGCAGGTCGGCCGGCTCCTCGGACACGCGTACCTTGAAGAGCCAGCCGCCCTCGAAGGGCTCGGAGTTCACCAGCGACGGGTCGTTGACCACGTCCTCGTTGACCTCCGTGATCTCGCCGGTGACCGGGGAGTACAGGTCGCTGACCGACTTGGTCGACTCCAGCTCGCCGCAGGTATCGCCTGCGGTCACCGTGTCACCGACCTCTGGGAGCTGGACGAAGACGACATCGCCGAGCGCGTTCGCCGCGTGCTCCGTGATGCCGACCGTCGCGACGCCGTCCTCGGCGTCCGACAGCCACTCGTGCTCCTTGCTGTAGCGCAGCTGCTGGGGGTTGCTCATGACCTGAATTCTCCTGTACGCGGGGGAGTGGTGGGGAAGGGAGTACTGCTGCAGACGTGCGTGAGCACGGCGGAGGTGCGCGGGATCACGTCCCCCGTCCGCCGAGTGCCTACTTCTGGCGCTTGTAGAACGGCAGTGCCACGACCTCGTGCGGCTCGTGGCTGCCCCGGATGTCCACCCCGACCCCGGGGGTGCCCGGCGCGGAGTGCGCGGCGTCGACGTACGCCATCGCGATCGGCCTGCCCAGCGTGGGGGAGGGGGCCCCGGAGGTGACCCCGCCGATCACCTCGCCGCCCGCGACGACCGGGTACCCGGCCCGCGGCACGCGGCGGCCCTCGGCGACCAGGCCGACGAGGACGCGCGGCGGGTTCTCCTGCGCACGGGAGGCGGCATCCTCCAGCGCGGCACGCCCCACGAAGTCGCCCTCCTTCTCGAACTTCACCACCCGGCCGAGCCCGGCGTCGAAGGGCGTCAGCGAAGTGGTCAGCTCGTGCCCGTACAGCGGCATGCCCGCCTCCAGGCGCAGCGTGTCCCGGCAGGAGAGCCCGCAGGGGGCCAGACCGACGGGGGCGCCCGCCTCGGTCAGCGCCTGCCACAGCTTCTCGGCGTGCTCGGGCGCGACGAACAACTCGAAGCCGTCCTCGCCCGTGTAGCCGGTGCGCGCGATGAGGGCGGGAACGCCCGCCACCGTGCCGGGCAGGCCGGCGTAGTACTTCAGGCCGTCGAGATCGGCGTCGGTGAGGGACCGCAGGATGCCGGGGGACTCGGGGCCCTGGACGGCGATCAGCGCATACGCGTCCCGGTCGTCGCGCACCGCGGCGGCGAAGCCCGCGGCACGCTCGGTCAGCGCGTCGAGGACCACCTGGGCGTTGGAGGCGTTGGCGACGACCATGTACTCGTTCTCGGCCAGCCGGTAGACGATCAGGTCGTCCAGGATGCCGCCGTCCTCCTGGCAGATCATGGTGTAGCGGGCGCGGCCCACGCGGACGGAGGCGATGTCGCCGATCAGCGCGTGGTTGAGGAACCGGTCCGCCTCGGGCCCGGTCACCGTGATCTCACCCATGTGCGAGAGGTCGAACAGCCCCGCCCTGGTACGGACGGCGACGTGCTCGTCGCGCTCGGAGCCGTACCTGAGGGGCATGTCCCAGCCGGCGAAGTCGGTCATCGTCGCGCCGAGCGAACGATGCAGGGCATCGAGCGCGGTGCGGCGCAGGGGGCTACTGCTCATCGGTTGTGCTCCCAGGGCGTGGGTCCCCGCGCGCGAGCGAATGCGAGCGTGGGGAAGGGCGAGGTCGGTCCTCCCCATCTGTCATCGGAACCTGAGAGGTTCGCCATGAACGCCCGCACGGCGGGTCGTCACGGCTTGCACCTTGGGTGGAGCCACCGAGAAGCGGCCCGCTTTCCAGATGTGCCTCGCCCGCGCGGTATCGGGGCCTGAGAGATTCAAGGGAGGGACTTGCTCCTTCGGCGCCCGGGCCCACGTACGTACCCCGTACGTCCCCGGAACTCTCCCGCGCGGATTCAAGCGGCCGGTATGCAGTTGGCGCGCACATCATTGCACGCCTCGCCCGGTCGTGGCAGGCCGCGTGGGCAACCGGCCCGGGGCCGCCTCCGCGACCGGCTTCCGGGCGCATCTGTGACCGGGTTGTGGCAGTAGGCGAACGCCATCGGGAGAAACCGTCCATTACCTTCTCTTTACACTCGGCGGGGATGGGACTTCCTGACCGCAAGGGAGGACGATCACGGTGGACAGGACGACGGCGTACGCCATGACCACGGGCATCGCGGTACCCCGGCAGCCCGGAGCCCCGGCCCGGGAGGCCGGCGCGCCGGTGCCGGAGCCGGTGGTCCGCGACCTGCGCGACCGAGGGGGCCACAGCCCGTACGGACTCACCTTCGGCGCCCGCGACCTCGTCGTGGTCACCGGCCTGCCCGGCAGCGGCAAGTCCACGCTCATGCGGCGCACGGTGCGCGGCGCCCGCGTCGACTCCCAGGACACCCGGGACCGCTGGGACGCCCGCCTGGCCCGCTTCCTGCCGTACGGGGTCTACCGCCCCCTGGTCCGCCTCGCGCACTACGCCGGCCTGCGCCGGGCCCTGCGCGCCGGCAGCGGAGTCGTCGTGCACGACTGCGGCACCCAGACCTGGGTGCGCACCTGGCTCGCCCGCGAGGCCCGGCGCCGCGGCGGCACGCTCCATCTGCTCCTGCTCGACGTCACTCCCGGCACGGCCCTGGACGGCCAGCGCGAGCGGGGCCGAGGGGTCACCCGTTACGCCTTCCTGCGTCACCGCCGCGCCATCCGCCATCTGCTGCGCGCCGTCGAGCGGGGCCGGCTCCCGGAGGGCTGTGGCTCGGCGGTCCTGCTCGACCGGGACGCGGCGGACGTGCTGCGCCGGATCGACTTCGCGGACCGGGCGGAAGGAGCGGAATGAATCGCGGTGCCCGCGCACCCGTTAGCCTTTTCGCCACACCAGTGGTACTCGGCAGGCGGTAGGCAGATGGACATCCCGGCGGACCTTCCCGCGGACTTCCCGGCACAGGCGCACCCCCATCCGCACGGCGGATGGCCGGGCAACGAGCTGGAGGAGGTGCTGTCCGCCTCGCTCGGCATCCCCTCGGCGGGCGGCCGGATCGTCGAGGTGCTCGGGCGCAGCTTCCTGTGGGTGCCGCTGCCGAACGGCGGCGGCCCGCACAGAGGCCCCCTCGACCTGCCCACGCTGGAGATCGAGGGTCAGGCGTACGTCCCGGTGTTCACCTCGGAGGAGCAGTTCCGCCATGCCGCCGGCGGCCACATGTCGTACACCATCGCGCCCGCCGCCGAGTTCGCCCGCGGGCTGCCCCCGCAGGTCGGCATCGCGGTCAACCCGGGCGGCGTGGTCGGCATACCCCTGCCTCCGGAGGCGGTGGCCGAGCTGTGCCGCGTGGGACGCACCCCGCTGGACGGCCCCACGACCGGCGGCCGCGTCCGCCTCTTCGAACCGGACTGGCAGGACGACCCGGTGGACTTCCTCGCCGCCGCGTCCGCCGAGTTCACGGCGACCGGCGTGGTCCTCACGGCACGTCGCTGCCTCGCCGCCGTCGAGACGGCGGACCCGGTGCTGTTCGTCGGCGTGGAGCTCTCCCAGTGGGAGGGCGACCTCCGCACCCTCCCCCTGGACGCCCTGGGCCGCGCCCTGGCCAAGGCCGCGGTCAAGTGGCCGGTCAACCTGGTCCTCCTGGACGTGGCCCAGGACCCGGTGGCCGACTGGATGAGGGAGAAGGTCCGGCCGTTCTACCAGCAGGGGTACTGAGCAGGGCGCCCGTCAGGGGGCGCCCTGAAAGGGGCGCGGGGAACTGCGCGACAAGCCACGACGAACCTGCACCCGTCCACTGGCGGCAAGCCCCGAGCTCCAGGGCCCACAGCCAGCGGCAGCCACTGCGCACCGGCTGTCAGCGGACCCGCCTAACCTGGTTTCATATGCGGAGCACATCGTCAGCGAAGGGGCGGTAAAGGTGAGCGGGGTGAGCGCCAGCGGCACCACGGCCGGCCAGGTCGAACACATGCTGCGCCAGGTGACGCCCGGGCGCTACGACGCCTACGAGGCGCTCCTGCGCGCGCTCGCGACCCCGTCCACCGGCAGGGTCTGGATGCTGTTGTGGCACGGCCAGGCAGGCTCGCCCGACGCCCAGTACGCGACCATGGAAGTGGACGGCCACGGCTACGCGCCCTGCGTCACCTCCGCACAGGAGCTCTCGGCCAGCGGCTGGAGTCGCTCCTACGAGGTGATCGACGGCGCCGACGTGGCCCGCGCCCTCTACCCCGGACACTACGGCCTGTGGCTGAACCCGCATGCGCCGGGCGGTGGCGTCGGCATCCCCTGGCTGGACCTGCGCCGCATCGCCGCCGGTCTGGAGCACCAGCCCGCGGGCCCCCTGCGGCTGTCCGAACCGGCCATCGAGATCCCGCAGTTCTACGCCCTGCTCACCCAGAACGCCCACCGCACGCCCGCCGTGCGCTCCTTGCGTCGCGCCTGGGTGCAACCGGCCCTCGGCGCTCCGTACCTGGCGATCGGCCTGGACGTCTACGACACCTCACCGCCCGCCGTCGACTCGGTGCGGGCGATGATGCAGCAGTCCGTCACGGCCGTCCCGGAGGGCCTGCCGGTGTCGACGGTCGCGCTGTCCGACGAGGACGACCCGGTGGCGATGTGGCTGCGCGTCAACTCCCGCCCGTTCTACGACCGCGAGGCCCACGCCCCGGCACCGGCCCCCGCGGCGGGCGGCTACGGCTATCCGCCGGCGCGCGGGGCGTACTGACGTCCGTACTCCCCGGGCGGAGGGACCGGGTTCGGCACCCGGAGTCCTTCTCCGCGCGTAGATGAGGGTGGATGGCCCCTCTCTCGTGTTAAATGCCCTGATTTGGTGGTGCCCGCACCGCGTTACCAGCTGTCCGGATAACGGATCTCCCCAGTCCGCATCACGTTTATGCATCCTTTCACTGTCAAGTCTGGTCACTGATCGCCGAAGCATTGAAGACTCCGGCTTCAAGGGGTTTCGCCCCTGTGTACGACGGACTGAGTCATGCCGCCACAGCGGCAAGCGCGGGCCGGCCACCGCCGGTTGAGAGGGGTCCCTGCCAGATGACGGCACCATTGCACGAGCCGACTGCGGAAGCGGCCCCGGGAGCGGCCGAGGAAGCAGCGGCTGCCGCCACCGCCGCGAAAGCCGTTCAGGGCCGTTCCCTGGGACGGATCGCCTGGGAGCGTCTCAAGCAGGACAAGCTCGCCCTCACGGGGGGCGTCGTCGTGCTCCTGCTCATCGCGGTCGCCCTGCTCGCGCCCGTGATCTCCAACCTGGTCGGGCAGGATCCCGACGCCTACCACGAGAACCTGATCGACCCGCTCTTCGGTACGCCCAGGGGGTCCCTGGGTGGCATCAGCGGCGATCACCTGCTGGGTGTCGAGCCGGTCAACGGCCGTGACATCTTCGCCCGCATCCTCTACGGCGCGCGGGTCTCGCTGCTGGTCGGCTTCCTGTCCGCCATGGTCGCCGTCATCCTCGGCACCATCCTGGGTGTCCTGGCCGGCTTCTTCGGTGGCTGGGTCGACTCGATCGTCAGCCGCGTCATGGACGGTCTGCTCGCCTTCCCGCAGCTGCTGTTCACCATCGCGCTGGTCTCCGTCATGCCGAACAACATGCTGGGGCTGACCGGCTCCAACGTGCGCGTGTTCGTGATGATCCTGGTCATCGGCTTCTTCGGCTGGCCCTACATCGGACGCGTGGTTCGCGGCCAGACGCTCTCGCTGCGTGAGCGCGAGTACGTCGAGGCGGCCCGCTCGCTCGGCGCCGGGCGCCTCTACATCCTCTTCAAGGAGCTGCTGCCCAACCTCGTCGCGCCGATCATCGTGTACACGACCATGATGATCCCCACCAACATCCTCACCGAGGCGGCACTCAGCTTCCTGGGCGTGGGCGTCAAGCCGCCCACGGCCTCCTGGGGACAGATGCTCTCGAGCGCGATCGACTACTACGACTCGGATCCCATGTACATGGTGGTCCCGGGCGTGGCGATCTTCATCACCGTTCTTGCATTCAACCTCTTCGGCGACGGCGTACGCGACGCGCTGGACCCGAAGGGCTCCCGCTGAACTGCCGTACCCCAAGCTTCCCGTGGCACCTGCACGGGGTCTCTCATCAAATCCGGAGGATCCGAGATCGTGACTACCCAACGCACCTCAGGGCGGCGCAAGCAGGCCATGGCCGCTGCCGCCGTGGTCGCCGCGCTGCTGACCACGGCGGCGTGCGGCGGCGGCAACGACGACAACAGCGGTTCGAAGAACGGTGCGGCCGGCTTCGATGCGGCGAACAACAAGGTCGCCCAGGCCTCTGAGGCCAAGAAGGGCGGCACGCTGAAGTTCGGTGGGGCCCAGGACGCCGACTCGTGGGACACCACGCGCGGCTACTACGGCTTCGCCTGGAACTTCATGCGCTACTACAGCCGCCAGCTCGTCACGAACAAGACGGAGCCCGGTAAGGAAGGCGCCAAGCTGACCCCGGACCTCGCCACCGGGCTCGCCAAGGTCTCCGACAACGGCAAGACGTACTCGTACACGCTGCGCGACGGGATCACCTGGGAGGACGGCAAGCCGATCACCTCCAAGGACGTCAAGTACGGCATCGAGCGCGTGTGGGCGCAGGACGTGCTGTCCGGCGGCCCGACCTACCTGAAGGACTTCCTGGACCCGGACGGCAAGTACCAGGGCCCGTACAAGGACACGTCCGCGGACCACCTCGGTCTGAAGGCGATCGACACGCCCGATGACAAGACGATCGTCTTCCACCTGCCCAAGGCGAACGCCGACTTCGAGGAAGTGCTCGCGCTGACCTCGGCGTCCCCGGTCCGCCAGGACAAGGACACCAAGTCCAAGTACGCGCTGCACCCGTTCTCCTCGGGCCCGTACAAGTTCCAGTCGTACAACCCGGGCAAGGACCTCACCCTGGTCCGCAACGCCAACTGGAAGCAGTCCTCGGACCCGATCCGCAAGGCGTACCCGGACAAGATCACCGTCCAGTTCTTCTCCGACGCCAACCAGCTGGACCAGCGTCTGCTCAACGGTGACCTCGACCTGGACATCAACCAGACCGGCATGTCGCCCCAGGGCCGTACCACCGCCCTGAAGGAGCACAAGGCCAACCTGGACAACCCGGTCTCGGGCTACATCCGTTACGCGGTCTTCCCGCAGAGCGTGAAGCCGTTCGACAACGAGCACTGCCGCAAGGCCGTCATCTACGGCGCCGACCACGTCTCCCTCCAGACGGCGCGCGGTGGCCCCGTCGCCGGTGGTGACATCGGCACCAACATGCTGCCGCCGTCCGTCCCGGGCGCCGAAGGCCAGAAGTACGACCCGTACGAGCTCGCCGGTGCCAACAAGAACGGCAACGCCGCCAAGGCCAAGGAAGAGCTGAAGGCCTGCGGCCAGCCCAACGGCTTCAAGACCACCATCGCCGTCCGCAACAACAAGCCGGTCGAGGTGGCCACCGCCCAGTCCCTGCAGGCGTCGCTGAAGAAGATCGGCATCGACGCGCAGATCGACCAGTACGACGGTTCGCAGACCACCGGCATCATCGGTAGCCCCGACAACGTGAAGAAGAAGGGCTACGGCATCATCGTCATGGGCTGGGGTCCGGACTTCCCGACCGTCCAGGGCTTCGGTCTGCCGCTGTGGGACAGCAAGTACATCCTGCAGAGCGGCAACAACAACTACGCCCTGATCAAGGACAAGGCGATCGACGGCCTGTTCGACCAGTACGTGAACACGCTCGATGACGCGAAGAAGACCGAGATCGCCACGCAGATCAACCACAAGGTCATGGAGGGCGGCTACTACCTGCCCTTCGTCTTCGAGAAGTTCATCAACTGGCGTTCGAACCGGCTGGCGAACGTGTACACGACCGACGCCTACAGCGGTCAGTACGACTTCGCCAACCTGGGCCTGAAGTCCGCGAAGTAAACCCCGGCACACCCGCCGTACGGCACGAAAGGCAGGTGAAGGCCGGCGCGGCGTGAGCGCGGGCCACCGGACAACCTCCGGCGGCCCGCGGTCCGCGGCGGGCCGTTAGCTGTGCTCGCTTACCTCATCAGGCGGCTGTTCGCCGCCGCAGTGATGCTTGTGGTCATCGTCATGGTGGTCTTCGGCATCTTCTTCCTCGTCCCCAAGTGGGCGGGCGTCGACATCGCCGCGAGTTTCGTGGGCAAGCAGGCCGACCCGGCCGCCGTGGAGGCGGTGCGCGAGAAGCTGGGCCTCGGCGACCCGATCTACGTCCAGGTCTGGGAGTTCTTCAAGGGCATCTTCGCGGGCCGCACGTACGCGGCCGGCGGTGACGTCACACACTGCGCCGCACCGTGCTTCGGCTACTCCTTCCGCAGTGAACAGGCCGTCTGGCCGGTGCTGACCGACCGCTTCCCGGTGACCCTGGGTCTCGCGCTCGGTGCCGCCGTGCTGTGGCTGATCTTCGGGATCGCGGCGGGCGTGCTCTCCGCGCTCAAGCGGGGCAGCATCTGGGACCGTGGTGCGATGGTCGTCGCCCTGGCGGGTGTGTCCCTTCCCATCTACTTCACCGGCCTGCTCAGTCTGGCGATCTTCGCCTTCGGCCTGAAGTGGATCGACGCGCAGTACGTGCCCCTCGACCAGAGCATCGGCGGCTGGTTCGGCGGCATGATCCTGCCGTGGATCACCCTCGCGTTCCTCTACGCGGCGATGTACGCCCGGATCACCCGCGCCACCATGCTGGAGATCCTCGGCGAGGACTACATCCGCACCGCCCGCGCGAAGGGTCTGCGCGAACAGACCGTCATCGGGAAGCACGCCATGCGCTCGACGATGACGCCCATCCTGACCATGCTCGGCATGGACCTCGGCGCGCTGATCGGCGGCGCCATCCTGACCGAGTCCACGTTCAACCTTCCGGGCCTCGGTCGCGCCGTGCTCGACGCCATCAGGAACCAGGATCTGCCCATCATCCTGGGCGTCACCCTGATCACTTCCCTCGCGGTGCTCATCGCCAACCTCGTGGTGGATGTTCTGTACGCCGTGATCGACCCCCGAGTGAGGCTCGCATGAGCGAACTCAGCAAGACCGGAGCAGCCGTGGGTGAACCCACGAGTTCCTCGCCCGCGCCGACCGCCTTCCTGGAGGTGCGCGACCTCAAGGTGCACTTCCCGACCGACGACGGTCTGGTGAAGTCCGTCGACGGGCTCAGCTTCCAGCTGGAGAAGGGCAAGACCCTCGGCATCGTGGGCGAGTCGGGTTCCGGCAAGTCCGTCACCTCGCTCGGCATCATGGGCCTGCACACCACGGGCCAGTACGGCAAGCGCAAGGCGCAGATCTCCGGTGAGATCTGGCTGAACGGCACCGAGTTGCTGTCCGCCGACCCCGACCGGGTGCGCAAGATGCGCGGCCGCGAGATGGCGATGATCTTCCAGGACCCGCTGTCCGCGCTGCACCCGTACTACACGATCGGCCAGCAGATCGTGGAGGCGTACCGGATCCACCACGACGTCGACAAGAAGACCGCCCGCAAGCGGGCGATCGAGATGCTCGACCGGGTGGGCATCCCGCAGCCGGACAAGCGGGTCGACAACTACCCGCACGAGTTCTCCGGCGGTATGCGCCAGCGCGCGATGATCGCGATGTCGCTGGTCAACAACCCCGAACTGCTCATCGCGGACGAGCCGACCACCGCGCTGGACGTCACCGTCCAGGCGCAGATCCTCGACCTCATCCGCGATCTGCAGAAGGAGTTCGGCTCCGCCGTCGTCATCATCACCCACGACCTGGGCGTCGTCGCCGAACTGGCCGACGACATCCTGGTGATGTACGGCGGCCGCTGCGTGGAACGCGGCCCGGCCGAGAAGGTGTTCTACGAGCCCCGCCACCCCTACACCTGGGGCCTGCTCGGCTCGATGCCGCGCCTGGACCGCGAGGAGCAGGAGCGTCTGATCCCGGTCAAGGGTTCCCCGCCCTCCCTGATCAACATCCCCTCCGGCTGCGCCTTCAACCCCCGCTGCCCGTACGCCGACGTCCCGAAGGACAACGTCACCCGCACCGTCCGGCCCGAGCTGACCGAGGTCGGCAGCCGGCACTGGGCCGCCTGCCACATGTCGCAGGAGCAGCGGGAGCGTATCTGGACCGAAGAGATTGCGCCGAAGCTGTGAGCGAGAACTCCAAGGACGCGGCAGTGACGATTCCTGCGCAGAGCGACGGTGCCACCCTCACCAAGGACGCCGCACCCGGCGAGACCCTGCTGAAGGTGACCGGCCTCAAGAAGCACTTCCCCATCCGCAAGGGCCTGCTCCAGCGGCAGGTCGGCGCCGTGCGCGCGGTCGACGGCCTCGACTTCGAGGTCAAGGCCGGTGAAACCCTGGGCGTCGTGGGCGAGTCCGGCTGCGGCAAGTCCACCATGGGCCGGCTGATCACCAGGCTGCTCGAGCCGACCGAAGGCACCATCGAGTTCGAGGGCAAGGACATCACGCACCTCGGGGTGAGCGGGATGCGCCCGCTGCGCCGCGATGTGCAGATGATCTTCCAGGACCCGTACTCGTCGCTGAACCCGCGCCACACCATCGGCACCATCGTCGGCGCGCCCTTCCGGCTCCAGGGCGTCACGCCCGAGGGCGGCATCAAGAAGGAAGTGCAGCGGCTGCTGTCGGTCGTGGGCCTCAACCCCGAGCACTACAACCGCTATCCGCACGAGTTCTCCGGGGGTCAGCGCCAGCGCATCGGCATCGCCCGGGCGCTCGCGCTCAACCCGAAGCTGGTCGTGGCCGACGAGCCGGTCTCCGCGCTCGACGTGTCGATCCAGGCGCAGGTCGTCAACCTGCTCGACGACCTCCAGCAGGAGCTGGGCCTGACGTATGTGATCATCGCGCACGACCTGTCGGTCGTCCGGCACGTCTCGGACCGGATCGCGGTGATGTACCTCGGCAAGATCGTCGAGCTCGCCGACCGCGACTCGCTGTACAAGGCGCCGATGCACCCGTACACCAAGGCGCTGATGTCGGCGGTGCCGATCCCGGACCCGAAGCGGAAGAACGCCAAGAGCGATCGCATCCTGCTCAAGGGCGACGTCCCCTCGCCGATCGCCCCGCCGAGCGGCTGCCGCTTCCACACGCGGTGCTGGAAGGCGACGGAGATCTGCCGGACCGCCGAGCCGCAGCTGCTGGAGCTGAAGCCGGGTCAGCGGGTGGCCTGCCACCACCCGGAGAACTTCGAGGACCAGGCCCCGCAGGACACGGTGCTGCTCTCCGCCGCCAAGGAGGCGGCGAAGCTGGTCGCCGACGAGGTGCTGGCGGAGTCCGCGGAGACGTCGGCGGCGGTGGCCGCGGAGGTCGAGGCGGATGCCGAGGCCACCCGTGCGCCGGCTGTGACCGAGGCGCCCTCCCAGGCATCCGCGGCATCCGACGACTCAGACGACTCCGAGGACACGGAAGCACTTTCCGCCGAGGAGACCCCCGAAGCCACGGGCTCGGAGTCCGCGGAGGAGACCTCCGACGAGGCGACCTCGGAGGAGCCCGCCGGTGAGGCGACCTCGGAGGAGCCCGCCGGTGAGGCGCCCTCGGAGGAGCCCGCCGGTGAGGCGGTCGGGGAGGAGTCCGCTCCGGTCAAGCCCGCGGCGGCGGACCGTCAGGAGTCAACCGACAAGTAAGGCATGGCAACTTGGCAAAGTCATGCACATGACCGAACGGGAGAGTGCAGAGTCTGGCGTGACCGTCCGATCGACTGATCGGCGCACGCTCGAAGGGATGACTCCATGGCACTCTCCCGTTCGGCACGTTCGGCGCGCTTAGGGGTTCTGGCCACCGCGGCGGCCTCCTTCCTCGCCGTCGCGGCGTCCTCCGCCCCGGCCCCGGGCTCCGACGGCATCGGTGACTCCTACTTCCCGCAGCTCGGCAACGGCGGCTTCGACGCCCGCCACTACGCCCTCGACGTGGCGTACGCCCCGGACACCGGCCGCCTCGACGGCCGTACGACGATCACGGCCCGTGCCACCCAGAGCCTCACCTCCTTCGACCTGGACCTGCAGCAGCTTCAGGTCACGAGGGTCGAGGTGAACGGAAGACCCGCCCGGTTCACGCGCCAGGGCGACGAGATCCGCATCACCCCGCGCGGCGTTCTCCCCAAGGGCCGGGACTTCACGGTCGCCGTCACCTACGGCGGCGTCCCGCAGCCCCTCGGCGGCCCCATCGTGTTCGGCTCCAAGTACGGGTGGATGAAGACCGCCGACGGCGTGTTCGTCGCGTGCGAGCCCAACGCCGCCTCCACCTGGTTCCCGTCCAGCGACCACCCCTCCGACAAGGCCACCTACGACATCCGCCTCAAGGCGCCCAGGGGCCTGACCGCGGTCTCCAACGGACGTCTCATATCGACGTACGACAAGGGGGACCAGACCGTCACCCACTGGCGGGAGTCCAAGCCGATGGCCACCTATCTGGCGACGGCGACCATCGGCAGGTTCGACGTGCGGACCGGGAAGACGCCGTCCGGGATCCCGATCTACGTCGCCATCGACCCGGTCCTGAAGAACAGCAACAGCGTCGACGTGTACGCCGTCACCGCCGAGGCCACCGACTACTGGTCGAAGGTCTTCGGCCCGTACCCCTTCGAGGAGACCGGAGCCATCGTCGACGACATGCCCGAGGCGGGCTTCTCCCTGGAGGTGCAGTCGAAGCCCGTGTACTCGGCCGTCCGCAACGAGACGACGATCGTGCACGAGCTGGCCCACCAGTGGTTCGGCGACTCGGTCTCGGTGGCGCAGTGGAAGGACATCTGGCTCAACGAGGGGTTCGCGACCTACGCCCAGTGGCTGTGGGCCGAGCACAAGGGAACCCGCTCGGCGCACGACTCCTTCGTCGCGGCGTACGACGCCCGCCCCGCCGACAACGCGTTCTGGCAGGTCAAGGTGGCCGACCCGCAGCGCGACACCATGTTCGCCTCCGCGGTCTACCAGCGCGGGGCGATGACGCTCCAGGCGCTGCGCGAGCGCATCGGCGACACGGCGTTCTTCGAGCTGCTGCCCGCCTGGACCAGGCTCCACCGCTACGGCAACGCGAACACCGGCGACTTCATCCGGCTCGCGGAGAGGATCTCGGGGCAGCGGCTGGACGACCTGTTCCAGAAGTGGATCTTCACCACAGGCAAGCCGTCGCTGTAACCTTGGTGCAATCCTGCGTTTGCCTTGCTTTGTAAGGTGCACCCTGGTGGATGGGTGAGAATGTAAGGGTGCTCCAGCAATTGTTCAGCCCCTCCGTCCAGCACACGCTGGATCTCGTCGGCATCTTCGTCTTCGCGATCTCCGGCGCCCTGCTGGCCGTCCGCAAGAACTTCGACGTCTTCGGCATCGCCGTGCTCGCCGAGGTCACGGCGCTGGGCGGAGGGCTGTTCCGGGACGTGGTCATCGGCGCCGTGCCGCCGGCCGCGTTCACGGATCTGGGGTACTTCCTGACCCCGCTGCTCGCCGCCCTCCTGGTGGTCTTCCTCCATCCACAGGTGGAGCGCATCCAGGTCGCCGTCAATGTCTTCGACGCGGCCGGCCTCGGGCTGTTCTGCGTCGCGGGGACGACGAAGGCGTACGACTACGGACTCGGCCTGACCGCGTCCGCCGCCCTGGGCCTCGCGACGGCCGTGGGCGGCGGTGTCCTGCGCGACGTCCTCGCCAACGAGGTGCCCTCGCTGCTGCGCTGGGACCGCGACCTCTACGCGGTCCCGGCGATCGTCGGGGCCACCATGGTCGCGCTCTGCATACGTTTCGACGCGCTGACCCCGTTCACCTCGGGGCTCGCGGTCGTCACCGCTTTCGTACTACGCCTGATGGCGATGAGGTACCACTGGCGAGCTCCGCGCGCCTGGAACCGGCGGTCCAATGTGGCTGAGGAAGACTCCCCGTGGTCTGGCCGGTCATCTGCTGGCTCAGCCAGGTGAACACCGTCGGGATCTGCGGCCGCCACAGGGCCATGCTGTGTCCGCCCGCGCTGTGCGGGATCAGCACCGCGCGCACCACCGTCGGCGGCTTCGCGATCGCCTGCAGCGCCGCGGCCGCCTGGTAGCCGTCGCCCATCTGGCCCGAGAGGTACAGCGAGATCCGGGGCGGGGTGCGGTAGCCCTTCAGGATGAAGTACGGGTTGTTCTGCCGGCGCAGCTCGACGCTCCGCGCGGCCAGCGAGTTGCGCTCGCCGATCGGGTCGTTGTAGCCGGACAGGCTGATCGCGGCCCGGTAGCGGTCGGGGTGCGCGACCGCGAGCTTCGCGGCGCAGTGCGCCCCCGCGGAGTATCCGGCGGCCGCCCATCCGTCCGGGGCGGGCTGGGCGCGGAAGTTGTCCATGACCATCTTGGGCACGTCGATGCTGAGCCAGGAGTCGGCGTTCACGACGCCCGGGACGTTCGCGCAGCCGGTGTCGACCTTGGCGATGAGGTTGGTGCGCGGCGCCACCAGGATGAACGGCTGCACCTGCCCGCTCTGCATCAGCGGCAGCAGCTGCTCGTGCACCTTCAGTGAGCCGAACCAGGCCTTGGCCGAGCCCGGGTAGCCGGACAGCAGCTCCACCACCGGGAACTTCTTGTCCTTGTAGGCGGGGTCGTTGTACTGCGGCGGCAGCCACACGTAGACCTCGGCGTCGACGCCGGAGACCCGGCCCTTGAGCTGGGTGACCTCCACCCCGCCGGCCGCGTGCATGCCCGGGCCGTCGGCCGGAGTGAATGTCTGTTTGACCTTGGGCAGGGCCTTGACTTGGATGCCGCCCGTGCCGTCCTTGCCGAGGTCGGCGGCCTGCTGCACGTGGTCGCCCGTGCCGAACAGGTCGGACCAGTTGTCGTAGAGGCTGTTGGCGTTGTTCACCAGGACGAAGACGAGGGTGACCGCCGTCGCCTGTGCGAACACGAGCATGAGCACCCGGACGGCCTGGCGCAGCACCATCGGGCCCCGCAGCCGCGACCACAGGAACAGCGGCAGGATGAGGGCGATCGCCAAGAGGACGATCGACGTGATGAGGAACGGCGTCCCGGTCAGGCTCATCGGCTATGCGGCTCTTCCTGTGAACGGGCGGAACGGGCTGTACGTCTTCTGAGAGGGAGACAGCGGGCCGTCGGTCACGGACGAGTGGGGACACTTACCGAGAAATTGCCAAAACCTCACCGGAGAACGGCCGAAATTCGTCCTGAGGTCCGGCGCGGCGTCACGTACTCGACACACTCCAAAGCTACTGCTTAGTAATTACCTGTTGTACGGTTCTGGCATGCCAGAAGCAGCTACCGCGCCGGCCGCGCGGGCGACGATCGGCGACAGCGAGTTCGACCGCGACACCGCCGTCACCCGACGGGAACCCGGCGTCTACGACATCGACCTCTCCGCCGGCTGGACGATCATCAACGCCGTCAACGGCGGCTATCTGCTGGCCGTCCTGGGCCGCGCCCTCGCGGACGCCCTGCCGCACCCGGACCCGTTCACCGTCTCGGCGCACTACCTGACCGCCTCCCAGCCGGGTCCGGCCGTCGTGCGCACGGACGTGGTGCGCACCGGCCGCACCCTCTCCACGGGCCAGGCGTCCCTCTTCCAGTACGACGAGGAGGGCCACGAGGTGGAGCGCATCCGTGTCCTCGCCTCCTACGGCGACCTGGACTCCCTCCCCGACGACGTCCGTACGAGCGCGCGGCCGCCCGCGATGCCGCCTCTGGACCAGTGCTTCGGCCCCGAGGACGGTCCGGCGCCGGTCCCCGGCAGCTCGGCCATCACCGACCGGCTGATGCTCAAGCTGGACCCCGCGACCCTGGGCTGGGCGCTCGGCGCGCCCTCGGGGAAGGGCGAGATGCGGGCCTGGTTCGGCCTCGCCGACGGCCGGGACGCCGACCCCCTGTCCCTGCTGCTCGCGGTGGACGCACTGCCGCCCACCGCCTTCGAGCTGGGAATCTCCGGCTGGGTACCGACGATCGAGCTGACCGTACACGTGCGCTCCCGCCCGGCTCCGGGCCCCCTGCGCGTCTCGATCACCACACGCAACCTGGCCGGCGGCTTCCTGGAGGAGGACGCGGAGGTCTGGGACACCGACGACCGCCTGGTCGCACAGTCCCGCCAACTGGCCCGCGTCAAACTGGCCTGACCCGAACGCCGGGGGCGGAGCCCCACCGGGGTGCAGGGGCGGAGCCCCGCCAGGGGGCCGGGGAGCGGAGTCCCCGGCGGGATCCCAGGGGCAGAGCCCCTGGTGGGGTCGAAGGGGCGAAGCCCCTGGGCATGGGAACGGGTGAGGGTGGCGGGGCGAAACTCGTCCCCGCCGCCCCGACGCGCCCCCCGCCCTACCCGTCCAGCGGCCGACGGCCGAGCCACGCCGCCAGGCGCACGTAGGCGTCCGCCCCCTCGGGGACCGGAACCGCCTACGCGAACGGCAGGTCGTCACCCCGTTCCACCTCCGGCAGGACAAGGCGAGCCACCGCGAGCGCGAACTGCGAAAACGAGGCCCCGGCCGGTGGGTGCACCCCGGCCGGGGCCTCTGTTGCGTGCGGCGTTACAGGGGGCGGATGTTCTCCGCCTGCGGGCCCTTCTGGCCCTGCGTAACGTCGAACTCGACCTTTTGACCCTCGTGGAGCTCGCGGAAGCCCTGGGCGGCGATGTTCGAGTAGTGGGCGAAGACGTCCGGGCCGCCGCCCTCCTGCTCGATGAAGCCGAAGCCCTTTTCCGCGTTGAACCACTTCACAGTGCCAGTAGCCATGTGCCTGTCTCCTTCGAAAGGACTCGTATCGGGTCTCGCACCGTGCGGGATCCGGAGGTGATCGCCCTGGTCCGGAGAGGCGTTGAACAGCAAAAACGCCCGCGATGCGATCACGGGCGAACGGGACTTCGGAACCACGACTGCTGATCACGACGCTACACCGGCTGGCGCCGCTCGGCCACACGGTTTTGGACATTGAGGCGCGTGGCCCTGGAGCCGCACGCGTGCAGAAGCCGCGAAAGCAGGGTCGACCGGGCACGATCTCGGGGGCGCGCTCAGCGCGTGTACGACGGCCCGCGATCCTGTGGACGTGAAGTCAGACCGCCTGCTGTCGATCCTCCTGCTGCTCCAGACCCGCGGCCGCGTCCCCGCCCACGAACTCGCCGAGCGGCTCGAGGTGTCGGTGCGCACCGTCTACCGCGACATCGAGGCCCTCTCGGCCTCCGGCGTCCCGGTGTACGCGGAGCGTGGACGGCACGGCGGCATCGAACTGCTCGCCGGATTCCGTACGGACGTCACGGGCCTGACCGCCGACGAGTCCCGCGCCCTGTTCATCCTGGCCGCCCAGGGCGCGCACGCCGCGCTCGGCCTCGACGCCGCCCTCGGCTCCGCGCTGCGCAAGGTGATGGCGGCGCTGCCCGCTCCGCACCGCCCGGCCGCCGAGGCCACCAGCCGCCGCATCCTGGTCGACGCCACGCGCTGGAAGGGCGGCCCGCAGTCCGCCGTCGACCTGGACACCCTCCAGGACGCGGTGTTCGCCGACCGCCGCCTCAGGCTGCGCTACCGGCACAGCGGGGCCACCGCCCCGCGCACGTACACCGTGGACCCGTACGGGCTCGTCTCGAAGGCCGGCGTCTGGTACCTGGTCGCCGACCGCCGCGGCACCCCCCGGCTGTTCCGCGCGGACCGGGTGCGCTCGGCGACCCTGCTGCCGGACCCGGTCCGGCGGCGCCCCGGTGTCGAACTCGCCGACGTCTGGGAGGTGCTGCGCCGCCAGGTCGAGGAGCGGCCGGACGGCTTCGAGGTGACGGTGCGGGTGCGCCGCGCCATCCTGGACATGTTCCAGCGGCTGGCCGCCTCCGCGCTCGTCGCCCTGCCGGAGGACGACGGCGAGAGCCCCTGGGTGACCGCCCGGCTTTCGTACGGGTTCGTCCGCGAGGTGCGCCAACTGCTGATGTTCGCCGACCGGTTGGAGGTCCTGGCACCGCCCGAAGCCCGCGAGGAACTGGCGCGGGCGGCGGCCTCCGTCGCAGAACTGTACCGGCGCGAGGACTGAGCCCCGGCACGAATTTGCAGGCGAGCAAGGTGGTTCGGCGCCCCTGTCGCCCGCCCGTCACGCCTTCCAGTGGTGGCGGCCGATGCTGATCAGCCGCATCCGCTGGATGGCGAGCCGGGCCACCCGTTCCCGGTCCTCGGCAGCGCCCTCCATGGCCTCCAGGAACTGCGAGGCGGTCATCAGCATCTGGTCGACGTACAGACCGGCGAGCATCAGCAGGTCCTCCTCGCTCCACCCGGCGGACTCGGGGTGCTCGGCCAGAGCGACCTTCACCTCCTCGGCGAACCGGGCGAGTTGCAGGCGTATCGCCTCCCGCACCGGCTGGACGCCGCCGTGCCGTTCGCGGGCGATGAACCGTACGTGTGCGGGGTACGCGTCCACATGACGGGCGATCAGGCCGACGGCACGCTCGATGCGTTCGTCGTTGTCGCCGGTCGCGGAGACCGTGGACTCGATCATCGGATGGAGGCTGCCGAGGGCCTCCTCGACCAGCTCCACGCCGAGATCCGCGGTCGACCGGAAATGCCGGTAGAAGGCGGTCGGCGCGACGCCGACCGCACGGGTGACCTCGCGCAGCCCCAGGCTGCTCAGACTCTGCTCCTCCAACAGACCGAGCGCCGCGTCCAGCAGCGCCTGTCGGGTCTTCTGCTTCTGGACCTGTCGGATGCCGAGGGTGTGACTCATGCCATGCAGTTAACAACTGTTCTCTGTAATTGGAAAGCCATGGGACGCGCTAGACTGGGAAGTCAGTGAACAAGTGTAACCACAACTGTTCACCAAAACGTCACGAGAGGCATCCCGAAGGGGGATCTCGTCCCATGCTGTTCCTCGTCGCCGCACTCCTGCTGCTGGGCACCGTCCTGGGCACCGTGGCCCACGCCCCGCTCTCCTTCACCCTCGTCGCCGCGGCCGTCATCGCCGCATGGCTCGCGGTCTTCACGGTCCGCGAGCGGCACGGACGCCGTCGGCACACGTCGGCCCACTAGAACCGCCGTACGTCCTTCGACTCTCGGGAGCTGATCCTCATGCAACTCACCGCCGTCCGAACCAAGGACACCGCCGCACCCGGCAAGACGACCGCCGCTGCGGCCGGCCGCACCGGCGTGCGCGACGCGAACGGCATGGCCGTGGCGTCCTTCATCCTCGGCCTGCTCGGCCTGCTCGTCCTGAACCTCGTGCTGGGCCCGATCGCCATCGTCCTGGCCGCGGTGGCCCTGTGGCGCGGCACGTCCCGCCGGGGCCGCGCCCTGCTGGGCCTCGGCCTGGGCGTGGCGGACCTGGTGCTCCTGGTGACGTTCATGCAGATGGACCACACGGTGTCCTGGAGCTTCTGACCGCCGCCGTCACCAAGCCGGGTGCGGCGGGCCGCCGAGGCCCGGTCACGCCGGCCACCAAACGGGTGGGGCCTAGAATTGGCGTCACCATGGCATACCTCGACCACGCCGCGACCACCCCGATGCTCCCCGAGGCGGCAGAGGCCCTGACCGCGCACCTCGGCGTCACGGGCAACGCCTCCTCGCTGCACGCATCGGGCCGCCGCGCCAGGCGAACCGTCGAAGAGGCCCGCGAAACCCTCGCGGAAGCCCTCGGCGCCCGCCCCAGTGAGGTGGTCTTCACCTCCGGCGGAACCGAGGCCGACAACCTCGCCGTGAAGGGCCTGTTCTGGGCCCGCCGCGCCGCCGACCCGGCCCGCACCCGGGTCCTCGCCAGCCCCGTGGAACACCACGCCGTCCTGGACGCCGTCCACTGGCTCGGCGAACACGAGGGTGCCACCGTCGAGTACCTGCCCGTCGACTCCTACGGCCGCGTCCACCCCGAGGCCCTGCGCGAGGCCATCGCCCGCGACCCCGACGACGTCGCCCTCGCCACCGTGATGTGGGCGAACAACGAGATCGGCACCGTCATGCCGGTCCGCGAACTGGCCGAGACCGCAGGCGAGTTCGACGTCCCGCTGCACGCGGACGCCGTCCAGGCCTTCGGCCAGGTCCCCGTCGACTTCGAGGCCTCGGGTCTCGCCGCGATGACGGTCTCCGGCCACAAGATCGGCGGCCCGTACGGCATCGGCGCGCTGGTCCTCGGCCGCCAGTACAGCCCTGTCCCGGTGCTGCACGGCGGCGGCCAGGAACGCCATGTGCGCTCCGGCACCCTGGACGTGCCCGCCATCGCCTCCTTCGCGGTCGCCGGACGGCTCGCCGCCGAGCAGCGCGAGTGGTTCGCCCACGAGATCGGCGCCCTGCGCGACGACCTGATCGAGGAGGTCCGCAAGGCCGTCCCGGACGCGATCCTGGGCGGCGACCCGGTGGACCGGCTCCCGGCCAACGCCCACTTCACGTTCCCCGGCTGCGAGGGCGACTCCCTGCTCCTGCTGCTGGACGCACAGGGCATCGAGAGCTCCACGGGCTCCGCCTGCACGGCAGGGGTGGCCCAGCCGAGCCATGTCCTGCTCGCCACCGGCGCCGACCCGGACCTCGCCCGCGGCACCCTGCGCTTCTCCCTGGGCCACACCTCCACCGAGGCCGATGTGGAGGCGGTCGCGAAGGCGATCGGCCCCGCGGTGGAACGCGCGCGCACGGCGGGACTGACCTGACCGGGTCCTCCGAGCCCTACCGGGCCCGCGCCGCCCGCTCCCGCCCTACGAGCCCCATGTACCGCTCCCAGTCCCAGTGCGGCCCCGGATCCGTGTGGTCCGTCCCCGGCACCTGGGCGTGGCCGATGATGTGCTCACGGTCGACGGGTATCCCGTACCGCCCGCAGACCGCGGCTGTGAGCCGCGCCGACGTCGCGTACATCGCGTCGGTGAAGGACGACGCCCGCTCCACGAACCCCTCGTGCTCGATGCCGACGCTGCGCTCGTTGTACTCCCGGTTGCCCGCGTGGAACGCCACGTCCAGCTCGCGGACCATCTGCGTGATGCGGCCGTCCCGGCGCACTATGTAGTGCGCCGCCGCACCGTGCCCCGGATCCTGGAACACCTTCACCGCGCTGCTGTAGCCGCCCTGGGTGACATGGATGATCACACGGTCTATGCCGTAGTCGTCCGGCCGGTCCGCGCGCCGCAGGTTCGCCGGCGACGCGGCCAGCCACCGGGCACCGGGGAAGTCGACCGCGCCCTCCACCCGCGGTTTCTCGACGCCGGGCAGCCGCCACCACACATGCGCCAGCTCGTGCCGCGCCAGCACGGCCGTGCCCACGGCGGCCGCCGTGCCGCCGAGGAGCAGCGCCCGTCTCCCGAGCCGCCGGTCGCCGTCCCTGTCCGTCATGTGATCCCCCATGTGATCCCCGCTGTGATCGTCAACGGATACTCCCCGACAGCGGTTCCCACGGCCCCGTACCCTTGAAGGGCTATGACTGACACCCCGCAGCGCCCCCTCCGCGTCCTCGCCGCCATGTCCGGCGGGGTCGACTCCGCCGTCGCCGCCGCCCGCGCCGCCGAGGCGGGCCACGAAGTGACCGGCGTCCACCTCGCGCTGTCCGCGAACCCGCAGTCGTTCCGCACGGGCGCGCGCGGCTGCTGCACCATCGAGGACTCGCGCGACGCCCGCCGCGCCGCGGACGTCATCGGCATCCCGTTCTACGTCTGGGACCTCGCCGACAGGTTCCGCGAGGACGTGGTCGAGGACTTCGTCGCCGAGTATGAGGCCGGACGCACCCCAAACCCCTGCCTGCGCTGCAACGAGAAGATCAAGTTCGCGGCGCTGCTCGACAAGGCGCTGGCGCTGGGCTTCGACGCGGTCTGCACCGGCCACTACGCGAAGATCGTGACGTTGCCCGACGGCTCCCGCGAGCTGCACCGCGCCTCCGACATGGCGAAGGACCAGTCGTACGTCCTCGGAGTGCTCGACGAGAAGCAGCTCGCGCACGCCATGTTCCCGCTCGGCGACACGCTCACCACCAAGGACGAGATCCGCGCGGAGGCCGAGCGACGTGGCCTCGCGGTCGCCAAGAAGCCCGACTCGCACGACATCTGCTTCATCGCCGACGGCGACACCCAGGGCTTCCTCGCCCGCCGGCTCGGCAGGGCCGAGGGAGACATCATCGACGAGTCCGGCGCCAGGCTGGGGACGCACGACGGCGCGTACGGCTTCACGATCGGCCAGCGCAAGGGCCTCAGGATCGGCACCCCGGCCCCGGACGGCAAGCCGCGCTACGTCCTGGACATCTCCCCGGTGACGAACACGGTCACCGTCGGCCCCGCGTCCGCCCTGGACGTCTCCGCCCTGACCGCGATCAAGCCCCGCTGGTGCGGAACGGCCCCGGCCGGCCCCGGCACCTACACGGCCCAGCTCCGCGCCCACGGCGGCGAGACCGAGGTGACCGCGGAACTGGTCGACGGCCAACTGAGGGTCCGCTTCACCGAGCCGGTCCGCGGTGTGGCCCCCGGCCAGGCCATCGTCCTGTACGACGGCACGCGCGTGGTGGGCTCGGCGACGATCGCGTCCACGACGCGGGCGACCACCGCGGTGGCGTAGCCCGCGGCCACCGGCCCGGAGGCTACCGGTCGAAGAACTCCGCCAGCACCGGCGCCAGCACCTCGGGATCCACCATGTGGGTCTGGCCCTCCAGCGTGCGGTGCGTGCCTCGGGGTGCCGCCTGGGCGATCGCCTCGGCCGCCCTGCGCAGCCACGGAGGGCTCGCATCACCCGCGACGGCCAGGACCGGGGCCGCGATCGAGGCCAGCCGCTCCCGCGGCAGAAGGCCGTCGCCCATCACGGCGTCGTCGTAGGCGAGGGTGTGCGCGATCGCCTCCATGTCCGCCCACATGGGGGACTGGCGGGCGGTCGCGATCACCGCCTCGGCCAGGCCGGTGAGCCTCAGGAACAGCTCCACCGCGTCCCCGCGCCGCCCGGCCGCGAGCGCCTCGGTCAGATTCCGGGTGTACTCCGCGCGCTCCTCGGCGCCGCCCTCCCCGTAGTCGGCGAACGGCACCTCGTACACCGCGACCTGACGAACCGGCAGCCCGATCGCAGCCGCCCGCAGCACCAGCGCGCCGCCCGACGAGACGCCGTACAGCGCCGCCTCGCCGCCCGCGGCCTCGATGAGCGCCGCCAGGTCCTCGACCTCGCGGTCCACGGCGTACGGCGCGGTGTCGCCGCTCGCGCCGCGGCCCCGGCGGTCGTACACGATGACGCTGAAACGGTCCGAGAGGCGCGCGGCCAGGGGCGCCACCGTGGCGCCCGTGGACATCGCGCCGCTCACGAGGACGACCGCCGGGCCCTTACCGGTGCGTTCGTAGGCGATGGGGGTGCCGTCGCGCGAGATGGTCTGCTTGTCCATGCTTTCGAGACTGCCCCAGACCGCGGCGCTAATCGGTCACGACACCTCGACTTCGTAGAAGCAGAGGTGGTCCTTGATCCGGGCGACGTCCGGCTTGGGGTCCGGATACGCCCAGACGAGATCCGGCGCGTCCGGCAGGGACCAGTACGACGCCGTCCCCTTGAAGGGGCAGACCGTGTGGGTGTCCGAGGGTGTCAGGAGGTCCGTCCGGACGTCCTCGACGGGGATGTAGTACCGCACGGGACAGCCGGTCTCGCGCAGTACCAGGGCGCGGTCGCTGTCCGCCAGGATCTGTCCGCCGTGCACCACGCGCACGTGCCGGTCGCCCTGCTCGATGGTGATCGTGTGTCCTTCGGTCATACCGGAACAGCGCTCGCGGGGACCCGGTTCTTCCCGCGTACGGTGGTCGGCATGAACATCTGCGTCTTCCTCTCCGCCGCCGACCTCTCCGAGACCTACACGCGGCCCGCCCGCGAGTTCGCCGAACTGCTCGGCAAGGGCGGGCACACCCTGGTGTGGGGCGGCTCGGACGTCGGGCTGATGAAGGTGGTGGCGGACGGGGTCCACGAGGCCGGCGGCCGGCTGATGGGCGTCTCCGTCGAGTTCCTCTCGCACAAGGCGAGGGAGGGCGTCGACGAGATGGTGGTCGCCAGGGACCTCGCCGAGCGCAAGAAGCTGCTCCTGGAGAAGGCCGACGCCGTCGTGATCATGGTGGGCGGCACGGGGACGCTGGACGAGGCGACCGAGATCCTGGAGCTGAAGAAGCACGGGCACACCGACAAGCCGGTGGTCCTGCTGAACACGGCGGGCTTCTACGACGGCCTGAAGGAGCAGTTCCAGCGCATGGAGGACGAGGGCTTCCTGCCCAGGCCCCTCGCGGACCTGGTGTTCTTCGCCGAGGAGCCGGTGGGGGCGCTGGCGTACCTGGAGGAGTCGCTGGGGATCCAGTGACACGGTGGTGCGAGCATGGCGGGCATGGCTACTCATGTGATCACCGGTGCGGGCTCCGGCATCGGCGCGGCCGTCGCCCGCCGCCTGCAGGCGCGCGGGGACGACCTCCTGCTGCACGCGCGAGACGCGGGGCGGGCGAAGGAACTGGCCGCGGAGTTCCCCGGGGCGCGGACGCTGGTGGGCGACCTCGCGGAGCCCGACAGGCTGTCCTGGGCCCTCTCGCACCAAAGCCTGCCGGACCGGGTGGACTCCCTGCTGCACATCGCGGGCGTGGTCGACCTGGGCCGGGTGGGCGAGCTGACCCCGAAGTCCTGGCACCACCAGCTGAACGTCAACCTGATCGCGCCCGCCGAGCTGACCCGCCTCTTCCTGCCGCAGCTGCGCGCCGCACGTGGCCAGGTGGTGTTCGTGAACTCGGGGGCGGGCCTGAACGCCCACGCGGAGTGGTCGGCGTACGCGGCCTCCAAGCACGGCCTGAAGGCCCTCGCGGACTCCCTGCGCGAGGAGGAGCACGGGAACGGCGTCCGGGTCACCTCGGTCTACCCCGGCCGCACGGCGAGTCCGATGCAGGCCAAGGTCCACCAGCAGGAGGGCAAGCAGTACGACCCGTCCCGGTGGATCGATCCCGAGTCGGTGGCGACGACGGTCCTGATGTGCCTGGACCTGCCGAGGGACGCGGAGGTCAACGACGTGACGGTGCGGCCGGGGCGGTGACCGTACGGCCGATTGCATAGGCTGCCGGGGTGAGTGAGAACAGCCAGTTCACCTTCGGTGCCGCCACCGGCGTGGGGTCCATGCCCGGTGCGGACGCCCGGGAGGCGGCCAAGACCGTCACCGGGAGCTTCGAGGACTTTCCGTTCCTGGCCGAGCTGCCCGCGCGGGGGCCCGGCGCGGACATGATCGGGCGGACCGCGGGGATGCTCGTCGACCTGTACGCGCGCGTGGAGCCGAGCGGCTGGCGGATCGGGGACCGGCCGGGCCGGGACACCCGGCGGGCCCGCTCCTGGCTCGGCGAGGATCTCGACGCGCTCGAGGAGTTCACCGAGGGCTACGAGGGGCCGCTGAAGGTGCAGGCGGTGGGCCCGTGGACGCTCGCCGCCGCGCTGGAGCTGAAGAACGGCGAGGCCGCCCTCTCCGATCCGGGCGCCTGCCGCGACCTCGCCGGCTCGCTCGCCGAGGGCCTGCGGCTCCACCTCGACGAGGTGAAGAGGCGTGTCCCCGGCGCCCGGCTCGTCCTCCAGCTGGACGAGCCGTCCCTGACCGCCGTCCTGCGCGGCCGGGTGAAGACCGCGAGCGGCTACCGCACCCACCGCGCCGTCGACCGGCAGGTCGTGGAGGCCACGCTGCGCGACGCGGTCGGCGTGCACGTGGACGGCCCGGTCGTGGTGCACTCCTGCGCCCCGGACGTCCCGCTCGCTCTCCTGCGCAGGGCCGGTGCCGCCGCGGTCTCCTTCGACTTCTCCCTCCTCACCGAGCGTGACGACGAGGTGATCGGGGAGGCCGTGGAAGGGGGTACACGGCTGTTCCCCGGGGTGGTGCCGTCCACGGACGGCCCATTGTCAGACCCTGCCGGTAGCGTCATGGGTGTCAGGACGCTGTGGCGCAGGCTGGGGCTGAATCCGGGGCTTCTCGCGGAGGCGGTCACGGTCACGCCGACGTGCGGGCTCGCGGGCGCCTCCCCGGACTACGCGCGCAGGGCGCTCGCCCACTGCGTCCGGGCGGCGAGATCCCTCGCGGACAACCCAGAGTAACGGGAGGACAACACGGTGGCCGGCGACAAGCAAGCGGAGACGACGGTGCCCGTCGAGGCCCGGGAGCAGCACGCGCGGCTCGCCGAGCAGATCGAGGAGCACCGCTTCCGGTACTACGTGAAGGACGCTCCCGTCATCAGCGACGCGGAGTTCGACCAGCTCCTGCGCTCCCTCGAAGCGCTGGAGGAGCAGTACCCGGAGCTGCGCACCCCGGACTCGCCCACCCAGAAGGTCGCGGGGGCGTACGAGACGGAGTTCACGGCCGTCCAGCACCGCGAACGCATGCTCTCGCTGGACAACGCGTTCGACGACGAGGAGCTCGCCGCCTGGGCCGAGCGCGTCGCCAAGGAGGTCGGCACCTCCGCGTACCACTTCCTGTGCGAGCTGAAGGTCGACGGTCTCGCGGTCAATCTGACGTACGAGCACGGCCGCCTCACGCGCGCGGCGACCCGGGGTGACGGCCGCACCGGCGAGGACATCACCCCGAACGTCCGTACGATCGCGGAGATCCCGGACCGTCTCAAGAGCGACCACGTCCCCGACCTCGTGGAGATCCGCGGCGAGGTCTACTTCCCGATGGAGAAGTTCGAGGAGCTCAACGCCCGGCTGGTGGCGGGCGGCGACAAGCCCTTCGCCAACCCGCGCAACGCGGCGGCCGGTTCCCTGCGCCAGAAGGACCCGCGCATCACCGCCACCCGCCCGCTGCACATGGTGGTCCACGGCATCGGCGCCCTGAAGGGCCTCAAGGACGGCCTCACCCGTCTCTCCGAGGCGTACGACCTGCTGAAGTCCTGGGGCCTGCCCACCGCCCGGCACAACAAGGTGGTCGACGACCTCGACGGCGTACGGCAGTTCATCGCCTACTTCGGGGAGAACCGCCACTCCGTGGAGCACGAGATCGACGGAGTCGTCGTCAAGCTCGACGAGATCCCGCTCCAGGGCCGCCTCGGCTCCACCTCCCGCGCCCCGCGCTGGGCGATCGCGTACAAGTACGCGCCGGAGGAGGTCAACACCAAGCTCATCAACATCCGCGTGGGGGTGGGCCGTACGGGCCGGGTCACGCCCTACGCCCAGGTCGAGCCGGTGACGGTGGCCGGCTCGGAGGTCGAGTTCGCCACCCTGCACAACCAGGACGTGGTCAAGGCCAAGGGTGTGCTCATCGGCGACACGGTGGTGCTGCGCAAGGCCGGTGACGTCATCCCGGAGATCCTCGGCCCGGTCGTGGACCTGCGCGACGGCACCGAGCGGGAGTTCGTGATGCCGTCCGAGTGCCCCGAGTGCGGCACACCGCTGCGGCCCATGAAGGAGGGCGACGTCGACCTCCGTTGCCCGAACGCGCGTACGTGCCCCGCCCAGTTGCGTGAGCGTCTGTTCTACCTCGCGGGGCGCAAGGCGCTGGACATCGAGCACTTCGGTTACGTGGCCGCCGCCGCCCTCACCAAGCCGCTGGAGCCGGCCGAACCGCCACTGAAGGACGAGGGCGACCTGTTCGACCTCACCGTCGAACAGCTGCTGCCCATCAAGGCGTACGTCCTCGACCAGGACAGCGGCCTGCCCAAGCGTGACCCCAAGACCGGCGAGGAGAAGATCGTCACGGTCTTCGCCAACCAGCAGGGCGAGCCGAAGAAGAACGCGCTCGCGATGCTGGAGAACATCGCGGCCGCCAAGGAGCGTCCGCTCGCCCGCGTCCTCACCGGCCTGTCGATCCGTCACGTCGGCCCGGTGGCGGCCGAGGCGCTGGCCCGCGAGTTCCGGTCCATCGAACGGATCGACCAGGCGAGCGAAGAGGAGCTGGCGGCCACCGACGGGGTCGGGCCCATCATCGCCGCCTCCCTCAAGCAGTGGTTCGCCGAGGACTGGCACCGCGACATCATCCGCAAGTGGAAGGCCGCGGGCGTCCGTATGGAGGAGGAGGGCTCCGGCGAGGACGAGGGGCCGCGTCCGCTGGAGGGGCTCACAGTGGTCGTCACCGGAACGCTCGGGCAGTACACACGGGACGGGGCGAAGGAGGCGCTGCAGAGCCGTGGCGCGAAAGTGACCGGTTCTGTCTCCAAGAAGACGTCCTTCGTCGTGGTGGGCGAGAATCCTGGATCGAAGTACGACAAGGCCATGCAGCTGAAGGTCCCCGTGCTGGATGAGGACGGTTTCGCCGTCCTGTTGGAACGAGGGCCGGAAGCAGCCGCGGAAGTCGCGCTTCCCACCGGGCAGTAGCGGTTGAAGGTCACCCGTTCGGCGCATACCAGATGCATACGGGTGGCCGGGTCGCATTCGGGCAACCGTCGACGACCGCTGCCCGGGAAAGCCTTCCGCGGCCTACTGTTGAGCTGTGCGCCTGCCGTGCCCGGACGCGTGGTGGGTTTTCAGTCGCGGTGCCGTTGACGGTTCGTCGGGCAATCGGGCCGCGTGGCGAGGGCACCGGCTGTGAGAGGGACGGGAATGGAACCGACCAAGAGCGCCGCCCCGGACTCACGGCTGCGCCTGCGCCGGGTGTCCGGCGCCTGGCGGGCGGGGCGCCGGATCGTGCGGCCGTCCGGGCACGCGGGTACGGGCGGCCCGCGTGCCGTGCCACGGGCCATGCCGGAGGCGCCCTCCGGCTCCGGCTCCGGAGCCCCGGCGGGGAGCACCACGGGTACAACCTCGCTGCCGGCCCTGCCGCCCGGCACCGGCGCGCTCGCCGACGGGAGTTCCTGCGGACTGCCCGGCCAGGACGGGGAGCGGCACATGTCGTGGCCCGCGCTGCCCGCGGTCGTGGTCGCTGCCGCCGGGTTCGTCCTCGGCGCCGGCTTCTACCGCGCGTTCGGCGAACACCACGCGCTGTTCCCGTCCGGCGCCGTCGGCTGGTCCCTGGCCGTGCTCACCGGCATCATCGTCGGCCACCTGGTCATGCTCGGCCGCTCCCGCTGGTGGGGCGGCACGGGCTCGGGCGCCGCCCTCACCCTCGCCGTCCTGCTGTTGTACGGCTGGGTGCCCGCCGTGATGGTCAGCCTCACCGTCGTCGTCCTGGTCGGCGCAGCCCGGTTGGACCGCTGGCGGCAGGGCATACTGCACGGCGCGGTCGACCTCCTCGGCATCGGCGCCGGAGCCCTCGTACTGGCCGCCTTCGGGCGTGTGCCGACCGTCGAGACGCCCTGGGACCCGGGCACCTGGACCCTCTACGCCGCCCCCCAGGTCGTCCTCGTCGCCACCGCGTACCTCGCCGTGACCCGGCTGCTCCTGTGGTACCTGCACGCGCCGCGCACCGGCGGCCTGCCCACCGTTGCCCGCACCGCCCTGGTCCGGCACGGACTCGTCGCCGTCGCGCTGCTCGGCATCGCCCCGCTGGTCTGCGTCGTCGCCGTCGCGGTGCCGGTCCTGCTGCCGCTGTTCTCCATCCCGCTCATCGCCCTGGACTCCACCCTGTGGATAGCGCGCGCCCGCGCCGAGGAGCAGCTGCGCGACCGGCTGACCGGGCTGCCCAACCGGCAGTGGCTGCTGGAGCGCACCTGGACGGCCCTCGACGACGCCGAGCGGATCGGGGCACGGGCCGCCCTGATGCTGATCGACCTCGACCGCTTCCGGTCCGTGAACGACACGCTCGGCCATCTCGCGGGCGACCGGCTGCTGCTGCAGATAGCCGAGCGGCTGCGGCTGGCCCTGCCGCGCGGGGCGGAGGCCGCGCGGCTCGGGGGCGACGAGTTCGCGGTCTTACTGCCGGTCGCGGACTCCACGACGTCCGCGTCGAGGGCGGCCCGCAACCTGGTCGCCGCGCTCGGCTCACCGCTCGATCTGGACGGGCTCACGCTCGTCCTGGAGGCCAGCGCCGGGGTCGCCGTCTTCCCCGACCACGCGCTGGACGCGGAGGGGCTGCTGCGGCGGGCGGACGTCGCGATGTACCAGGCGAAGCGGGACCGCACCGGGGTGGAGGTGTACGAGTCCAAGCGGGATTCGAACACTCCCGACCGGCTCGGGCTGCTGGGTGATCTGCGGCGCGCGCTGGACGCGCACGAGGTGCAGTTGCACTACCAGCCGAAGGTGCGCTTCGACGGCCAGGTCGCCGGGCTCGAGGCGCTCGTGCGGTGGGTGCATCCGGAGCGAGGGAAGGTGCCGCCGGACGAGTTCATCGCGATCGCGGAGTCGTCCGGGCTGATGCCGCACCTGACGGAGTACGTGCTGGAGACGGCGCTCGAGCAGGTGGCGCGGTGGCGGGCGCAGGGGCTCACGGTGCCGGTCGCGGTGAACGTCTCGCCGCGCGACGTCCACACGCCGGGGTTCGCCGGGTCGGTCGCGGCGCGGCTGGCGCGGCACGGGGTCCCGGCGGGGGCGCTTCAGCTGGAGATCACGGAACACGTGCTCCTGGAGGACCCCCAGCGGGCCGCGGACACCCTGGCGGGGCTGGCCGGGCACGGCGTGAAGATGTCGCTGGACGACTTCGGTACGGGCTACTCGTCGCTGGTCCATCTGCGGCGGCTGCCGGTGAGCGAGCTGAAGATCGACCGGTCGTTCGTGGCGCGGCTCGCGGTGGACGCGGAGGACGCCGAGATCGTGCGCTGCACGGTGGACCTGGCGCATTCACTGGGCCTGCTCGTCGTCGCGGAGGGCGTCGAGGACGACGAGACATGGGAGCGGCTGCGGGACCTGGGCTGCGACGCGGTGCAGGGGTGGCTGGTCGCGGCGGCGATGCCGGCGGAGGAGACGACGGCGTGGCTGCGGGCCCGAGGAGTGCGAGGGTGGCAGCGCCCCAGGGCCGCGCTGCCCGCGGCCACCGCGGACGACCCCGGGCGGCTCGGCTGACCCGACAGCCGCCGTGATCAGTTCGTTCCCGCCGCGAAGTGCGCGATCAGCAGGGCGAGCCGGCGTTCATGGGCCTCGGTCGGCAGGCGTCCGCTGCGCATCAGCGTGACCAGCCCGTGCAGCGCGGCCCAGTAGGTCTCCGCGAGCAGGCCCGGGTCATCGCCCTCGCTCGCGATGGGCTCCACGGTCCGGAGCAGTTCACCGAAGGCTTCCTGCAGGGCGGCGGGCGCCTCGGGCGTGGCGAACGGCAGGTCCACGGGGTGGGTGAACACCGCGTCGTACAGCGCGGGCCGCCGCCGCGCGAAGGCGGTGTACGCCTCGCCGACCGCGGCCAGTGCCGCGCGCGTGCCGTCGGCCGCCGTGCGCGCCGCCCGCAACTCGACGGCCAACTCGGCGCAGCCCTCTACCGCGACCGCCGCCATGATGGCGTCCTTGCCCTTGAAGTGGCTGTACAGGACGGGCTGGCTGTACTCGATCTCGGCGGCGAGCCGCCGGGTGGTGACGGCGTCCCAGCCCTCGGCCTCCGCCAGCTCCCGCGCGGCCGTCACGATCAGCCGCTCGCGGTCCGCTCGTTCGCGCTCCCGGCGCGTCTGAATCGTCATGCCTCGAATTCTAGCATCGCTAGTATTTCTGCCGACGATCTGCTAGCTTCGCTCTTGTCCCTAGCCCTGCTAGAAAAGAGAAGAGACATGACCATCGCCGCGTACTCCCTGGCCGTCGTGCTCAACCTGTTCTGTCTGTTCCTCGGGTACCGGTTCCTGTTCCAGCCCGGCCCCGCCGCGGCCGGCTACGGCGTTCCCGCCCGGCCGGACGGCGACGCCGGCGCCTACCTGACCGTCAAGGGCCTCAGGGACGGCACCTACGGCGTCGCGGGCCTGGCGCTGCTGGCGTTCGTCGGCGCCCGTGCCGAGGCCTGGTTCATGCTCGCAGTGGCGCTCGTGCCGCTCTTCGACACGCTGATAGTCCTGCGTCACGGCGGCACGAAGGCCGTGGCCTTCGGGATCCACTTCGCCACCGCGGTCGTTGTCCTCATCAGCGCCGGTCTGCTCTTCGCCGTCTGATCACACCCGTACCGACACCAGGGAGTCACACATGTCGATGTTCGTCCCGAAGTTCGACGAGTCCGTGATCGTCCGGGAGGCGGAGGCCGAGGTGGTCGGCCGTGCCCCGACCACGATCCGGCTGCTGGCCGACAGCAGCCGGACGGGTGGGGCGCTGTCCACGCAGCGTGTCACCCTCGCGGCGGGCGCCGACGGAGCCAAGCCGCACTGGCACGACAACTCCGCCGAGATGTTCTTCCTGCTCGACGGCGCCGCCGACATCCTCTCCGGGGAGGACATCGTCACCGCCGGACCCGGCGATCTCGTCATCGTCCCGCCCGGCAAGCCGCACGCCTTCGCCGCCGTACCCGGTGCGGACGCCGACCTGCTCATCGTCATCACTCCGGGCGTCGAGCGCTTCGAGTACTTCCGTCACCTCCAGCGCATCGCCCTCGGAGAGGCCACCCCGGAGAGCCTGCTGAAGGTACAGGACCTCTACGACAACCACTTTCTGCGCAGCGAGGCCTGGGAAGGGCGCCGAAGCTGAGGGGCGGGCGCCCGGCCCGGCGTCGAAGCCGAGGGGCGGCCCCGGCAAACCGTTTCACGGCGACCGGTCCCCGCCCCATAGGATTAGGACCTGTCGACACATTCCCGCCTGCCGTGAGACGCCTGGCACGCACTCCCCCGAGCTCTTCGAGCCGGGGGGACCCCCAGCCGGGTCGCACGCACCAGACGCCGCACGGCCCGCCCTCCGGGCGGACGACGGGAATGTGCCGACAGGTCCTAGGCCCAAACCACACACTCACCCCAGAGGATCGCTGCATGCCTGGCATCACGCGCGAGGAGGTCGCCCACCTCGCCCGGCTGGCGCGTCTGGAGCTGAAGCCCGAAGAGCTCGACCACTTCGCCGGCCAGCTCGACGACATCATCGGCGCGGTCGCCCGCGTCAGCGAGGTCGCCGACCAAGACGTACCGCCGACCTCTCACCCGCTGCCGCTGACGAACGTCATGCGCCCGGACGAGGTCCGCCCCTCGCTCACCCCCGAGCAGGCGCTGTCCGGCGCCCCGGCCCAGGAGCAGCAGCGTTTCAAGGTGCCGCAGATCCTGGGGGAGGAGTAGCCCGCCATGACGGACAAGAACAGCATCATCCGGCTCACCGCCGCCGAGACGGCCGCGAAGATCGCCTCCGGCGAGCTGACCGCCGTCGAGGTCGCCGAGGCCCACCTCGACCGGATCGAGGCCGTCGACGAGAAGGTGCACGCCTTCCTGCACGTCGACCGTGCGGGTGCGCTCGCCCAGGCCCGGGCGGTCGACGAGAAGCGGGAGCGCGGCGAGAAGCTCGGCCCGCTCGCCGGTGTGCCCCTCGCGCTGAAGGACATCTTCACCACCGAGGGCATCCCGACCACCGTCGGCTCCAAGATCCTCGAGGGCTGGATCCCGCCGTACGACGCCACCCTCACCAAGAAGCTGAAGGAAGCGGACGTCGTCATCCTCGGCAAGACCAACATGGACGAGTTCGCCATGGGGTCGTCGACGGAGAACAGCGCGTTCGGGCCGACCGGCAACCCGTGGGACCTCACCCGTATCCCCGGCGGTTCCGGCGGTGGGTCGAGCGCCGCGCTCGCGTCCTTCCAGGCGCCCCTGGCCATCGGCACCGACACCGGCGGCTCCATCCGCCAGCCCGCGGCCGTCACCGGCACGGTCGGCGTCAAGCCGACCTACGGCGGTGTCTCCCGCTACGGCATGGTCGCCTTCTCCAGCTCCCTCGACCAGGGCGGTCCCTGCGCCCGTACGGTCCTGGACGCGGCCCTGCTGCACGAGGTCATCGCGGGCCACGACCCGCTGGACTCCACCTCAATCGACGCCCCGGTCCCGCCGGTCGTCGAGGCCGCGCGCAACGGCTCCGTCGCGGGCATGCGCGTCGGTGTCGTCAAGCAGTTCCGCGGCGAGGGCTACCAGGCCGGCGTCCTGCAGCGCTTCGACGAGTCCGTCGCGCTCCTGAAGGAGCTGGGCGCAGAGATCGTCGAGCTGGACTGCCCGTCCTTCGACCTGGCGCTGGCCGCGTACTACCTGATCGCCCCGAGCGAGTGTTCCAGCAACCTCGCCCGCTTCGACGGCCTGCGCTACGGCCTGCGCAGCGGTGACGACGGCACGCACTCCGCCGAGGAGGTCACCTCCCTGACCCGTGCCGAGGGCTTCGGCCCCGAGGTCAAGCGCCGCATCATGCTCGGCACCTACGCGCTGTCCAGCGGCTACTACGACGCGTACTACGGCTCCGCACAGAAGGTCCGTACGCTCATCACCCGCGACTTCGAGAAGTCGTTCGAGAAGGTGGACGTGATCGTGTCGCCCACGACCCCCACCACCGCCTTCCCGATCGGCGAGCGCGCCGACGACCCGATGGCGATGTACCTGGCGGACCTGTGCACCATCCCGGTCAACCTGGCCGGCAACGCCGCCATGTCGCTGCCCTGCGGTCTGGCGCCCGAGGACAACCTCCCCGTCGGCCTGCAGATCATCGCCCCGGCGATGAAGGACGACCGTCTCTACAAGGTCGGCGCCGCCGTCGAGGCCGCCTTCGTGGAAAAGTGGGGGCACCCGCTTCTCGAGGAGGCTCCGTCGCTGTGAGTAAGGCACTGTCCAAGGCCAAGGGCTTCAAGAAGTCCAAGTCCGGTACGTACCTGTCCATGGCCACCACCGCGTTCGGCGCGATCAGTGTCGCGAAGCAGGTCAAGAAGGCCCGCCTCGAACACGACACGCTGCGCCTGATCGACGCCGCCGTGTCCGCCGCCGCCATCGTCACCGGCCTGGCCCTGCTCGTGCGGGAGCTGAAGCGCCTGGGCGACGACGACGTCCTGCTGGGCTGAGAGGGAAAGTTTCACCGTGACCACCATGACCGACCTGGTGTCGTACGAGGACGCACTGGCGTCGTACGACCCCGTCATGGGCCTCGAGGTCCATGTCGAACTCGGCACCAGGACCAAGATGTTCTGCGGCTGTTCCACTGCGCTCGGCGCCGAGCCGAACACCCAGACCTGCCCCACCTGTCTCGGCCTGCCCGGCTCCCTCCCGGTCGTCAACTCGACCGGCGTGGAGTCCGCGATCAGGATCGGTCTCGCGCTGAACTGCGAGATCGCCGAGTGGTGCCGCTTCGCCCGGAAGAACTACTTCTATCCGGACATGCCGAAGAACTTCCAGACCTCCCAGTACGACGAGCCGATCGCCTTCAACGGCTACCTCGACGTGCAGCTGGAGGACGGCACCACCTTCCGCGTGGAGATCGAGCGCGCCCACATGGAGGAGGACACCGGCAAGTCGACGCACGTCGGCGGCGCCACCGGCCGTATCCACGGCGCCTCCCACTCCCTGCTGGACTACAACCGCGCCGGCATCCCGCTGATCGAGATCGTCACCAAGCCGATCGTCGGCGCCGGCGAGCGCGCTCCCGAGGTGGCGAAGGCGTACGTCCGTGAGCTGCGCGAGCTCATCCGGGCGCTCGGCGTCTCCGAGGCCCGTATGGAGATGGGCCAGATGCGCTGTGATGTGAACCTGTCGCTGATGCCCAAGGGCGCGGAGAAGTTCGGCACCCGCAGCGAGACCAAGAACGTCAACTCGCTGCGGTCCGTCGAGCGCGCCTGCCGCTACGAGATCCAGCGCCACGCCGCCGTGCTCGACAGCGGCGGCACGGTGACCCAGGAGACCCGCCACTTCCACGAGGACACCGGCACGACCACCTCGGGCCGTACCAAGGAGGAGGCCGAGGACTACCGGTACTTCCCCGAGCCGGACCTGGTGCCGGTCGCGCCCGCGCGCGAGTGGGTCGAGGAGCTGCGCACCTCGCTGCCCGAGCTGCCGCTGGTGCGGCGCAACCGGCTGCGCGAGGAGTGGGGCGTCTCCGCCACCGACATGCAGGCGATCTTGAACGCCGGCGCCCTGGACCTGATCGTCGCCACCATCGACGCGGGTGCCGAGGCGGCCGCCGCACGCAAGTGGTGGATGGGTGAACTGGCTCGCAACGCCAACGAGTCGGGTAAGGCCCTGGAGGAGCTGCCGATCACCCCTGAGCAGGTCGCGCGCGTGACCAAGCTGGTGGAGTCGGGCGACCTGAACGACAAGCTGGCCCGCCAGGTCATCGAGGGCGTCCTCGCGGGCGAGGGCACCCCGGACGAGGTCGTGGAGAAGCGCGGTCTGAAGGTCGTCTCCGACGAGGGCGCGCTGACCGCCGCCGTCGACGAGGCCATCGCCGGCAACCCGGCCATCGCGGACAAGATCCGCGGCGGCAAGGTGGCCGCGGCCGGAGCCCTGGTCGGCGCCGTAATGAAGGCCACCCGCGGCCAGGCCGACGCGGCCCGCGTCAAGGAGCTGATCCTTCACAGGCTCGGCGTCAGCGAGGGGTGAGAGACAGCGCGGAACGCTCCCGAGGGGCAGTACACCGAACCTGGTGTACTGCCCCTCGTTCGCTTACAAAAACCTTATGGGGCGACAGAGTTACTGGGATTGTCCTGTGACTTGGGTCCCATTCCCGTGAGTAACCCCACGAAAGTGACAAACGATCTTTTTCGGCTGCGAAAGTGTTGTGGATTGCTCATGTGTTCTTTGCGGGCTGTTCAGTTCCCTCAGCGGCTGTCCCCGGGCAAAGATCCACGAATTACCCCAGGGAGCACGATCTGTGGCAGCCCTTGCACGTTGGTGTGTCCGCCACCGCCTTCTCACCGTTCTGCTGTGGCTGATCGCCTTCGCCGGCGTCACCGCGGCGGCAACCGTCACGGGCTCCGCGTACTCGAACAACTACGGCGCCCCCGGCACCGAGTCCGACCGCGCCTACCGGTTGATCCAGAAGAGCTTCCCGCACCTCGGCGGCGACAGCGACACCGTCGTCTGGCACAGCTCCGGTGGCAGCGTGCGCGACACCGACGTCCAGCAGACGATGACCCGCACCCTGGACCGCATCGCGGACCTGCCCGGCGTCGCCTCCGTCACCAACCCCTACGAGGGCAACCGCGGCGACGCGATCAGCCAGGACGGCCACACCGCGTACGCGACGGTCACCTTCGCCCACGAGGCCCAGGACATCAAGAAGGGCGAGGCCCAGGCCGTCGTCAGCGCCGCCAAGGCCGCCGAGACCCGCGGGCTCCAGGTGGAGCTCGGCGGCAGCGCCGTCTCGCTCACCGAGGCGCAGGGCGGGCACCTCGCCGAGGCCATCGGCGTGGCCGTCGCCGCCGTGGTCCTCTTCCTCGCCTTCGGCTCCCTCGCCGCCTCCCTGCTGCCCATCGCGACCGCGCTGATCGGTGTGGGCACCGCCTACTTCGGCATCGACCTGCTCGGGCACGCGATGACCGTCGCCGACTTCGCGCCCATGCTCGGCCTGCTGATCGGGCTCGGCGTCGGCATCGACTACGCGCTGTTCATCGTGACCAGGCACCGCCGCAGCCTCAAGCGCGGCGTCCCGGTGGCCGAGGCCGCCGTGAACGCCGTGCACACCACCGGACGGGCCGTCGTCTTCGCGGGCGCCACCGTCTGCATCGCGCTGCTCGGCATGCTGATCCTCCGGCTCGGCTTCCTCAACGGCGTCGCGGTCGCAGCCTGCCTGACGGTGCTGCTCACCGTCGCGGCCTCCGTCACCCTGCTGCCCGCCCTGCTGTCCTTCATCGGCCCGCGCGCCCTGAGCAGGCGCGAGCGGCGCAGGCTCTACGAGCACGGGCCCGAACCCGAGATGCCGACCGGGCTCGCGGCCCGCTGGTCCGCGTTCGTCGAGCGCCACCCCAAGAAGCTCGGCGCCCTCGCCCTGGCCGTCATGGCGCTGCTCGCACTGCCCACGCTCTCCCTCCACCTGGGCACCTCCGACCAGGGCAACGACCCGAAGTCGGCGACCACCCGACAGGCGTACGACCTCCTCGCCGAGGGCTTCGGCCCCGGCGTCAACGGCCCGCTCACCCTGGTCGGCAAGGTCGGCGGCGCCGAGGACAAGCTCGCCCTGGACAACCTCGACTCCACGCTCGCCGCGACCAAGGGCGTCGCCGCCGTGACGCCGGTGACGTACAACGGCAGCGGCACCACCGCGTACCTCACCGTCGTACCCGACTCCGCCCCGCAGTCCCAGCAGACCAGCGACCTGGTGAAGCGGCTGCGCTCCGACGTGCTGCCGCCCGCCGAGAAGGGCACCACCCTCGACCTGTACGTGGGCGGGGTGACGGCCGGCTACGACGACTTCGCGAGCGTGATCGTCGGCAAGCTGCCGCTGTTCGTGAGCGTGGTCATCGGCCTGGGCTGCGTGCTGCTCCTGCTGGCATTCCGGTCCTTCGGCATCCCGGTCAAGGCCGCCGCGATGAACCTCGCCGCCGTCGCCGCCGCCTTCGGCGTGGTCGTCGCGATCTTCCAGTGGGGCTGGGGGAGCGAGCTGCTGGGCCTCGGCAGCGCCGGACCGATCGAGCCCTTCCTCCCCGTGATCATGGTCTCGGTGCTCTTCGGGCTGTCCATGGACTACCAGGTGTTCCTGGTCAGCCGCATGTACGAGGAGTGGCTGGAGACCGGCGACAACCGCCGCGCCGTGCGCATCGGCCTCGCCGAGACCAGCCGGGTGATCAACTCGGCCGCCGTCATCATGATCTCCGTCTTCCTGTCCTTCGTGCTCGGCGGCGACCGCGTGATCGCCATGTTCGGCATCGCGCTCGCCTCCGCCGTCGCCCTGGACGCCTTCGTCCTGCGCACCCTCCTCGTCCCCGCCCTGATGCACCTCCTCGGCACCGCCAACTGGTGGCTGCCCTCCTGGCTGGAACGCCGGCTGCCGCGGATCAGCATCGAACCGCCCGAGTGTCGTGCGACGATCCCTGGGCGGCGTCCCGAGGAGGACATCCTGGTCGACGTACTGCTGAAGGAGCGGGAACAGGATGTACGCGATATCCCTGGGTGACGACGGAGCAGAGCTGCGGCCCCTGGAGCTGTGGCACGCCGAGGAGCTCCTCACGCACCTCGACCGCGGGCGGGAGTTCATCACCCAGCACATCCGGTTCGGGGAGAACGCCACCGACGTGGACTCCGCCCGGGAGATCCTCAAGGGGTACGCCGACAAGCGCGCCGCAGACAGCGGCTTCCTGCACGGGCTGTGGCTGGACGGCAAGCTGGTCGGCGGACTGCTCTTCCGCGTCTTCGACGCCGCCGCCGGCAACTGCGAGCTGGGCTGCTGGCTGGAGCCCGCGGCGGCCGGGCGGGGCCTTGTCACCCGTGGGGCGCGGGTGCTCATCGACTGGGCGTTTGACGAGCGCGGCATGCACCGTGTGGAGTGGTACGCGTCGTCCGCCAACGAAGCGAGCATCAACGTGGCGCGACGGCTCGGCATGACCCGGGAGGGGGTGCTCCGCGAGGTGTACCCGCACCGGGGTGTCGTCAGGACATCGAGGTCTGGTCGGTGCTCGCCCCCGAATGGCGTGCGGCACACGCGCGTGACGACCGCGACGACCACTAAGAGTCGATCATCAAGGATCGATCACCAGAGTCGATCATTAAGGGACCTCTCAGACAGCGTCCGTACGGTGCGAGGCATGGGAACCAAGACAGTGGACGAGACCAAGGCCGCGAGCGGCGTCGAGGCGACGAACGACGAGGAGAAGGCGGAGGTCACCAAGGCCGACGAGGCGACTGAGGCCGCCGGGGCGAGGGAGGTAGAGGCCATGGAGGCTGCCGAGGTCGCGGAGGCTGACGGCGAGGCCGCGCCGCAGGGCCCCTCCGGCATCGGTCAGGGCGCCGGGGCGGTGGTTTCCGCCGCGCTCGGCCTTGTCTCACTCAGCGGCAGCTGGCTCGGCACCGTGGCCGGAGCGCGCCAGCAGCTCATCGGCCAGTTGCGGACCTCGTCCCAGGCGAGCGTCGCCAAGCAGATCAAGGCGGTCTACGGCGACGCCTGGCACGCCACCGCGCTGTGGGGCGGCCTGTTCGCGCTCGCCGCGCTGATCGTGGGCGTCGTGGTGCTGGCCCGGCCGGCGTTCGGGGCGCCCGGGAAGCCGCAGGCCGCGTGGATCAAGTCGGTCGCGTGGGGCGGTGTCGCGCTGGGTGTCATCGGCCTGTTCCTGGCCGTGCTGAAGTACACGGACATCCTGCTCGGGCTGCCGTCCGCCGGTTGAGGAACGCGGTATGAGGGGTCTTAGGGCGTCTCCGGCACTCCCGCCGGAGACGCCCTAAGACCCCTCTTCGCATCTAAGGCCCCTACCGAGCCCGAAGATGCGGAACTTTCCCGATGCGACGAACCCCCCTCGGAAACGAAGGTTGAGGCAGCGCAGAAAGCGATGCCGCACCACAACTGTCCGAGGGGGACGCACATGTTCGCGTACGAGCTGCACAAGATCCGTTCCGCCCAGCTGATCCGCGAGGCCGACGACTACCGCCTCGCCCGCACGGCCCAGCGCCGCAGCCGGCAGTCCGCCGACCACGCGGCTCGCCGGGCCCGGTCCCATAGTTCCCGCCGGGGCCGGAGCGTGTTCACCCGCGCGGCGTGAACACGCGGCCTTGCGGGGACGGCGGCACGGGCCCCGCGCTCCCGGCGCACGCCGACCCCGCCCGATCCGACGCGGCGGCCGTCCCGGAACCACCGGGGCCGCTTCGCCGTCACCGGTGCGGATAATCGGTGCCGGTCCGTCAGTGCCTCGTGACATGCTCGGGGGCGTGGAGACCAGGTCCGTCAGCCCCGTTTTCGTCGGCCGCGACGAGGAGTTGGGGGCGTTGCACGACGCGCTCGCCCGCGCCGGAGCCGGGGAGCCCCAGGCGCTGCTCGTCGGGGGCGAGGCGGGCGTCGGCAAGACCCGGCTGCTGGAGGAGTTCACGACGGCCGCGGCCCGCCGGGACGCGGTCGTCGCGCTCGGCGGCTGCGTGGAGATCGGCGCCGACGGGCTGCCCTTCGCGCCGTTCTCCACCGCCCTGCGCGCCCTGCGCCGGCAGCTCCCCGAGGAACTCGCCGAGGCGGCAGCCGGCCAGGAGGAGGAGCTCGCCCGGCTGCTGCCCGAACTGGGCGAGGCCCGGCGCGGCTCGCGGGACGACGAGGAGGGCATGGCCCGCCTCTTCGAGCTCACCGCCCGCCTGCTCGAGCGGATCGCCGCCCGCCGCACCGTCGTCCTCGCCCTGGAGGACCTGCACTGGGCCGACGCCTCCACCCGCCACCTGCTCGCCTACCTCCTGCGCACGCTGCGCAGCGGCCGTCTGGTCGTCGTCGCCACCTACCGCTCCGACGACATCCACCGCCGCCACCCGCTGCGCCCCCTCCTCGCCGAGCTCGACCGCCTGCGCACCGTCCGCCGCATCGAGCTGGGCCGGTTCAACCGCACCGAGGTCGAACGCCAGATCGCCGGCATCCTCGCCGCCGACCCCGACCCCGCCCAGGTCGACGACATCTTCGCCCGCTCCGACGGCAACGCGTTCTTCGTGGAGGAACTGGCGGTGGCCGCCCAGGACGGCTGCTGCACCGGCCTCACCGACTCCCTGCGCGACCTCCTCCTCGTCCGTGTCGAGGCGCTGCCCGAGACCGCGCAGCGGGTCGCCCGGACCGTCGCCGAGGGCGGCTCCACCGTCGAGTACCGCCTCCTCGCGGCCGTCGCCTCACTCGCCGAGGACGACCTCATCGAGGCCCTGCGTGCCGCCGTCGGCGCCAACATCCTCATCGCCACACCGGACGGCGACGGCTACCGCTTCCGCCACTCCCTGGTCCGCGAGGCCGTCAGCGACGACCTGCTCCCCGGCGAGCGCTCGCGTCTGAACCGGCGCTACGCCGAGGCCCTGGAGGCCGACCCCACGCTCGTCCCCTCCGACCAGCGGGCCACCCGCCTGGCCAGCTACTGGTACCACGCGCACGACGCCGCCAAGGCCCTGCCCGCCGTCCTCGACGCCGCGGTGGAGGCCCGCCGCCGGCACGCACACTCCGAACAACTGCGGCTCCTGGAGCGGGCGATGGAGCTGTGGGACCTCGCCCCCGACGACGTGCGAGCGGCCCTGCGACCCGTGGACCACGCCGAGGTATACCCTCCCTGCGGCTGCGACCCGGCGACCACACCCCTGCGCTACCTCGACCTGATGGCGGAGGCGGCCGTGGCGGGCCGGCTGTGCGGGGAGCGGGAACGCGCTCTGAAGATCACCAGGCGGGCCCTGCGCCTGCTGGAGGAGGACCCCGACCCGCTGCGGGCCGCCTGGTTCTGGGTGCAGCGCTCCCGGCTCGTGCAGAACACGGGCCGCGGAGACGGATGGAAGGAACTCGCCACCGCCCAGGAGCTGGTACGGGGACTGCCGCCCTCCGAGGTGCACGCCGAGGTGCTCGCCATGGTCGCCGGCTGGTCGATGCTGCACGAACCCGGCCCCGACGCCTTCTCGGCCGCCGAGCGCGCCGTGGAGTACGCGCGCATGGTCGGCGCCCGTGACATCGAGCTCAACGCCCGCCTCACCCTGGGCGGCCTCCTGGTCGACGCGGGTGACATCCACACCGGGCTCGCGGAGATCCACGAGGTCAAGGAGCAGGCGGCCGCCCTCGGCGAGGCCTATGTGAGGGGCCGCCTGCATGTGAACCTGCCGTCCCACCTCGAAGGCATCGGCCGTTCCCGGGAGGCTGTCGAGGTGCTCCGCGAGGGCCTGGAGATCACCCGGAAGCTGGGGCTGACGGACTCCGAGGCCTGGGTGTGGGGCAACCTCGGCGATTCCCTCTACTCCCTGGGCCGCTGGGACGAGGCCGCCGAGGCCGGGCTCAACTCCGAGCGGGTCGGCCAGAGCGCCAAGCCCCGCGCCTTCCGGGCCACGATCCACGCGCACCTCGCGCTCGCCCGCGGCGACCTGACCGAGGCGGGACGGCAGCTGGCCGCCGCCCGCGCGTACCTGGGCACGCACGACACCATGCCGCAGCACGAGTTGAGGCTGGAGCACGTCACGATCGGGATCGCCGCCGGCGAAGGCCGCCTCACCGAGGCCCGCGCCGCCCTCGCCACCGCACTGACCAGGGGGTTTCCGCCCGGCACCCAGCGCTACGGCTGGCCGCTGCTGCTCGCCGCCGCCACCGCCGAGGCCGACGCACTCGGGCTGCCCGCCGCCGAGCCGGGCCGCGCCGAGACGCTGGAGCGGATCCGCGGCACCGCGAAGACACTCGCCGCGAACGTGCCGGTGTGGCAGGCGTACGCATGCTGGGTCCGCGCCGAACTGCTGCGCGCCGAGGGCCGTGGCACACCGGACGTCTGGGCGGAGGCCGTGACCGCCTTCGAGGCCCTGGACCGCCCGTACGACCTGGCCCGGGTCCGGCACCGGCTCGCCGAGTCCCTGCTGGCCCCGGGCGGCGACGAGGACGCGCGCGAGCGGGCTGCCGAGCTGCTGCGGCTGGCCGGGGCGGTGGCCGACCACCTCGGTGCCCGGCCGCTCGCCGACTCGATCGCCCTGCTTGCCCGGCGCGCCCGTCTCACCCTCACCCGCGCGCCGCAACCGGCCGCGCTCGACCCCGCCGAGTCCCTGGGGCTGACCAACCGGGAGCGGGACGTGCTCCGCCTGGTCGCGATCGGCCGCAGCAACCGGCAGATAGCGGAGGAGCTGTTCATCTCCCCGAAGACCGCCAGCGTCCACGTGTCGAACATCCTGGCGAAGCTGGGTGTCGCGGGGCGGGGCGAGGCGGCGGCGGTGGCGCACCGGTTGCGGTTGTTCCCGGCGGAGGCGCCCCCTGTCCAGGCCGCGGGCTGAGGCTTAGGCTGACGGGAATCCGGCCCGAGGGAGGCGCCGTGTTCAACATGTTCGAGGAACTGTTCGCACCGGGCCGCAAACACACCCACGATGAGCAGAAGCGTCTGGAACTGACCCGGCTCGACGTCACGGACGGCGATCCGGGCCGTGGCCCCATCGACCTGGCGTCGGGCACGGTCGTCATACGCCTGCCGAAACCGGCTGCCGCCGACCCCGGGCCCGAGCCCGACAAGGACTGAACGGGGCCGCCGGCCTACGAAACCTCCACCTCGAGGATCCGGTCGTCGGACGGCGACGGCTTGCCCCGGCCGTCCGTGTTGCTCGTCGTCAGCCACAGCTTGTCGCCGCCGGCCGCGACCACGGTGCGCAGACGGCCGTGGGCGCCGGTGAGGAAGGCCTGTGGGGGCGCCGAGGTCTGCGCGCCCTTCAGCGGGATGCGCCACAGCCGCTGCCCGCGCAGACCCGCCATCCAGATCGAGCCCTCGGCGTAGGCGATGCCGCTGGGGGAGGCCTCGTCGGTGTGCCACTGGGCGATCGGGTTCTGGTACCTGGGGTCGCTCGACCTGCCCTCGGTGTCCGGCCAACCGTAGTTGCCGCCCGGCTTGATCGCGTTCAGCTCGTCCCAGGTGTCCTGGCCGAACTCGCAGGCGTACAGCCGCTGCTTGTCGTCCCAGGCCAGGCCCTGCACATTGCGGTGCCCGTAGGAGTACACCACCGAGTTCCCGAAGGGGTTGCCGGGGGCGGGCTCGCCCTCGGGGGTCATGCGCAGGATCTTGCCGCCCAGCGAGTTCCGGTCCTGGGCCAGACCCCGGGCGCCCGACTCGCCGGTGCCCGCGTACAGCATGCCGTCGGGGCCGAACGCGATACGGCCGCCGTTGTGGATGAAGCCCTTGGGGATGCCCTTGAACACGGTGTCCGGTGCGCCGAGCTGCTCACCGGCCGGTTTGCGCGGGTCGTACAGCATGCGGACGATGCGGTTGTCGGAATCGGTGGTCAGGTAGGCGTAGACCATGTGGTCCGAGGCGTGGTCCGGGGAGAGCGCGATGCCCAGCAGACCGCCCTCGCCGTCGGCGGCGACGCCGGGCACCGTGCCCAGGAGGGTCTTCCGGCCGGTCCTGTCGTCGACCCGGGTGATCGTGCCGTCGTCCCGGGAGGAGACCAGGAGCCCGCCGCCGGGCAGCGGAGCCAGGCCCCAGGGTGTCTTGAGGTGATCGGCGACCGTGCGCACCACCCGCACCGACCCCTTGGCCGGCGGTGTCTCTTCGGCGGTCCGCCCGGAGGACGACGGCGCCGCCGAGCCGGCCGAGGAACTCTCGCCACCACCCGGCGTGCCTCCCCCACCGGAGGAGCAGCCGACCGCCAGCAGCGCGGTCGCGGCCACCGCCGCCGTCACCACTCGACGTCGCACCATCCAGGTCCCTCCGCCACGGGCTTTCCTCCCTTACCCACGCCTCTACCTACGCCTCGGACCCCTCTGGGGTTCCCGCCGCCGGTCCTCCCTCCAGCGACCGTCACATTCCGGCCATACGGTACGGGATCCGTTCAGTCCCACGACCCCTGCGCCGCCGGCAGTCCCGCCAGTTCCGTCAGGTCCTCGGGGGTCAGCCGCAGCACGGCGGCCGCCGCGTTCTCCGTCACCCACCGCCGCTGTTTGGCGCCCGGGACCGGGATCACGTGGGGGCCCTGGGACAGCACCCAGGACAGGGCCACCTGGGCGGGGGTGACGGAGTCGCCGTGACGGTGCGCCACCCGGCGCAGGCCCGCCACGATCGGCTGGTTCGCCGCCATCATCTCCGCCGTGAAGCGGGGGTGCCGGGCGCGCAGGTCGTCCGGTTCGAAACCCTCACCCGGGGTCAGCGTGCCGGTCAGGAAGCCGTTGCCGAGCGGCATCGCCGCCAGGAAGCCCACGCCACGCGCCGCGCACCACGGCAGCAGCGCGTCCAGAGCCTGAGGCGACCACACGGACAGCTCCGCCTGCACCGCGCTCACCGGGAACACCTGCTGCACACGCTCCAGCTGCCGGATCGTTCCGGCGTACCGTCGCGTCCCGGTCCGCCGCCCGCCGCGCACTCCCACCGCGCACAGCCCCAGCGCCCGCACCTTGCCCGCCCGCACCAGGTCCGCCATCGCGCCCCAGGTCTCCTCGACGGGCACCTCCGGGTCCGCGCGGTGCAGTTGGTAGAGATCGATGACGTCCGTCTGCAGACGACGCAGCGACGCGTCGCAGGCCCGTTTCACGTATCCGGGGCGGCCGTTGGCCACGATGTGCTGTTCGCCCACCAGCAACCCCACCTTGGTCGACACGAACGCCTCGGCGCGCCGCTCCTTCAGCACCCGGCCCACCAGCAGCTCGTTGGTGAACGGCCCGTACATGTCGGCGGTGTCCAGCAGTGTCATCCCCAGGTCGAGCGCCCGGTGGACGGCCCGCAGCGACTCGTCGCCCCGCTGCCGGGAGGTGGAGTACCCCCAGCTCATCGGCATGCACCCGAGTCCCACGGCCCCCACTTCGAGCGTCGCCGCGCCGATCGTCCTGCGCTCCACCTGGCCGTGCCCTCCTTTGCTGGCACCCCAAACTAACCAATGCGGCACCGGATCCTTGGCATAGCCTCCTGACCATGACCGACGACGTTTGGCTTCCGTTCCGCACCGACGAGATAGGGGGCCTGCCCGAGGGCCTGAACTACCGCTACTGGGACGGCGGGCAGGACTTCCCCGCCGACCCCGCGGACTGCGCGTTCTACGCCGTGCCGTACATGAAGCGCCAGGACGTCAAGGTCCGGCCGCTGGAGCAGATGCGAAACCTCCGGGTCATCCAGACACTGACGGCCGGCGTCGACGACATCACCGCCCACCTGTCGTCCGTCGTGCCGGGCGTGCGGCTGTGCAACGCGCGCGGAGTGCACGAGGCGAGCACGGCCGAGCTCGCGCTCGCCCTGATCCTCGCCTCGCTGCGCGGCATCCCCGGCTTCGTACGGGCTCAAGCGGAGGAGCGCTGGCAGAGCGGGTTCCATCCCGCGCTCGCCGACAAGTCGGTCCTCATCGTCGGCTACGGCGCGATCGGTGCCGCCATCGAGGACCGGCTCGCGCCCTTTGAAGTCGCGCGGGTGGCGCGCGTCGCGCGCCGCGAGCGCAACACAGCGCGCGGCCTTGTGCATCCTCTCTCCCGATTGTCGGAACTTCTTCCCGACGCCGATGTCGTCGTCCTGGTCACCCCGCTCACCGCGGAGACGAAAGGCCTGGTCGACGCGGAGTTCCTGGCCCGGATGAAGGACGGGGCGCTGCTCGTCAACGTGGCGCGTGGCCCGATCGTCGACACCAAGGCCCTGCTGGCCGAGCTGGAGTTGCGCCGCATCACCGCCGCCCTGGACGTCACCGACCCCGAACCGCTGCCCGCGGGGCACCCCCTGTGGCATGCGCCGGGCGTGCTCATCAGCCCTCATGTCGGCGGCCCCACCTCGGCGTTCTGGCCCCGCGCCAAGCGTCTGCTCAGCTCTCAGCTGAACCGTTTCGCGCAGGGAGAACCGCTCGAGAACGTCGTCCTGACGACCGGTGACTGAACCGGCGCGGCGGGCGCGGGCGAGGGGGCGGGGCAGGCCCCGGGCACGGCCGGCGCGGCGCACGATTCGAGCCATCCCCGCCACCCGCGCATGCGCCCGCCAACGGTCGCACCACCGGCGCACACACCGCTTCCGGCGCACCCCCCGTCCGCTTCCGGTACGCTCCGCAGTCCCCCGAACGCGTTAAGTACCCGCATTGTGCCTGGTCGTCACTGAGAGTAGATGGACTATGTCCCTGAGTGACGAGACTGGTGTATCGTCCCCGACAGGGCTGCGCCGTGCACCGTTCGGCGCCGGGGACGGAACTTTCAGACACACGAGGGGGGCGACGGGCGATGCACGGCCTATGGACGAACGACCCGACGCGGCGCGGCCGCGGGCGACGACCCTGGCGGACCGCGACGCGCAGACGCGGTCACAGCGCTCACGGCAGCCGTCGTCACCACGCCCGGCACTGTCACCACCCCGGGGACACCGGCGGCAAGGGGCACGTCCACCCGGCACGCCGGACGCAGCGGGACCCGGCGCCACGGACCGGGAGGGACCGGTGAGGTCCCGGGGAGTGCTGCCGGCCCGCCGTCCGTCACCGGGCGGCCGGGCGAACCCGGCTCCGCAACTCGTCCTGGCCCTGGTGTGCGCGGGATACGCCGTCGGTTCCGCCGTCGACTGGGGCTCCGGGACCGTCGCGCTGATCATGGGTGACTTCGGGTTGAGCGCGGCGGCCGGCACCGCGTCGGTCTCCTGCCTGCTGTACGCCCGCAGCCGCCGCAGCCGCTTTCGATCGGCCTGGCTGCTGTTCGCCCTCTCCTCCGCCATGGCCGCGCTGGGCAACGGCGTCTGGGGCTGGTACGAGGTCGTTCTCGACCGCCCCGTCCCCTCGCCCAGCTGTGCCGACCTGTTCTTCCTCTGCTTCGCTCCACCCGCGATCGTAGGACTGCTCGTGCTCGCCAAAAGGCCCGTCACCAAGGCGGGTTGGGTATGCCTGGCGCTCGACGCGTGGCTGATCGGCGGCTCGCTGCTGACGCTGTCGTGGAGCCTCGCGCTCGCGCAGGCGGCCAAGTTCGACGGGCCGAGCGTGGCGCACACCGCGCTGTCGCTCGCGTACCCGCTGCTGGACATCGCCCTGATCAGCATGGTGGTCGCCCTGCACCTCAGGCGCTCGGCGGTGAACCGCTCCGCGGTCAACACCGCCATCGGCGCACTCGCCCTGACCGTGCTGTGCGACGCCCTGTTCACCTCGCCGCTGCTGCACAGCAGCTACCACTCGGGCCAGCTGCTGGACGCGGGCTGGTTCTCCGGCTCGCTGCTCCTCGCCTACGCACCCTGGGTCGGCGCCCGGCCCGGCCGGAAGCCGGACGACGAGCACACGCGCGTGGTGCACGAACACGTCCCGGAGCAGCGGCAGAGCGAACCCCGGGCCACCGGCCACGGGGAAGGGCACCGGGACCACGACCCGGCGCCCGGGCTCCCGCAGGGTCCGGCCCACGACCGGTACCCGGCCCCACCCCCGCCGGACGCCGACCACGACCGGTACCGGGCCACGCGCCCGATCGCCGGATCGCTGGCCGCCCTCACGCCCTACCTGGCCGCCGCGGTCTGCACACTGGGGATCCTCTACAACGTCCTGAACGGCCACAGCGTCGACCGCGTGGTGCTCATCACCGCGGGCGCCGTCGTCCTCGCGCTCGTCGTGCGCCAGGGAATCATGCTGCTCGACAACATCACCCTCGCCCAGGAACTGGCGCAACAGGAGAACCACTTCCGCTCCCTGGTGCAGGGCTCCAGCGACGTCATCATGATCGCCGCGCCCAACGGCATCCTGAAGTACGTCTCCCCGGCCGCCGCCGGCGTCTACGGCCGGCCCGCCGAGGAACTCGTCGGAACCGAGCTCGCCGCGCTCATCCACCCCGACGACCTGGGCTGCGTGGTGCACGAGGTGCGGCGTTTCCTCACCGCCAGCCACACCCAGGAACCGACCACTCGCATCGAGTGCCGCTTCCGCTCCGGCGACGGCGGCTGGCTCAACGTGGAGTCCACCGTCAACCGCCACCAGGGCGGCCTGATCTTCAACAGCCGGGACGTGACCGAGCGGGTGCGCCTGCAGGCCCAGCTGCAGCACAGTGCCGAGCACGACCCGCTCACCGACCTGCCCAACCGCGCCCTGTTCACCAAGCGCGTCCAGCAGGCCCTCTCCGGCCGCCGCTCCACCGACCGCGGCACCGCCGTCCTGTTCATCGACCTCGACGGCTTCAAGGCGGTCAACGACACCATCGGGCACCAGGCCGGCGACGAGCTGCTCGTCCAGGCCGCCCGCAGGCTCCACGAGTCGGTGCGGCAGGGCGACACCGCCGCGCGCCTCGGCGGGGACGAGTTCGCGGCCCTCATCGTCGGCGACGGCACCCGGGACCGCACCGCGCGCGAGAGGCACATCCTCGAGCTCGCCGACCGGCTCAGGGTCACCCTCTCCCAGCCGTACGACATCGACGGCAACGATGTCCGTGTGGCCGCCTCCATCGGCGTGGCCTTCGCCGAGCCGGGCCTCGGCGCCGGTGAGCTGCTGCGCAACGCCGACCTCGCCATGTACCGTGCCAAGGCCGCCGGCAAGGGCCGCGTCGAGCTGTACAAGCCCCAGATGCAGCAGGACGTCGTCCGCAAGGCCGAGTTGGCCACCCGGCTGCGGGCCGCGCTCGACGACGGCGAGTTCACCCTGCTGCACCAGCCCGTGGTGTCGCTGGAGGACGGCCGGATCGCGTCCGTCAGCGCCCGGGCGCGCTGGCGGTCCTCCCAGGGCGTGCTCTTCACACCCGACGAGTTCCTGCGTGTGTCGGAGGACAGCGACAAGGCCGCCGAGCTGGGCCGCTGGATCCTCGAGGAGGCCGTACGGCAGGCCGCCGAGCGCGCCGACGACGGGCTCGCCGTACCCGTCGCCGTCCGGGTGAGCGCCCGCCGGCTGCTCGACCGCTCCCTGCCGCTCGGCTCCATCGAGGCCCTGCTCACCCGGCACGGTCTGGCTTCCGGCGCTTTGATGATCGAGCTGTCCGGCATCGATCCGCGCATCTCCCTGGAGGAGCTGGAGCGCAGACTCGGCAACCTCCGCCGGATCGGCGTCCGTATCGCCCTCGACGGCCTCGGCAGCGGCTACGCGGCCATCGCGGCGCTGCGTCGGCTCCCCCTCGACGTCCTGAAACTGGACCGGAACCTCGTCGAGGGGGTCGTCGAGTCCGCACGGCTGCACAAGATCACGGGTGGGCTGCTGCGCATCGCCGGCGACCTGGGCCTCACCTCCGTCGCCGACGGGGTGGACCTGCCCGAGCAGGTCGTCGCTCTGCGCGCCATGGGCTGCACGCACGGTCAGGGCATGGCATTCTCGGGCCCACTGGACGAGTACCGGCTGCGCCGGACGCTCACTGCCGGCCACTACCCGGTGCCGCTCGGCCCGGCGGAACCGGCCTTCGCGGGCGGAGTGCGAGAGCCGAAGGAGCGTGTCGGTGTCGAGAGCGCATGGGGGTCCTCCCGCTCGGGCGAAGCCGAGAGCGGGGGAGCGCGGAGGTCCGAAGGGCTGAGCACGGTCGTGGCCTCGACGCCGACCGCGGCGCCCCGTAGGTGAACGAGTCATGGGGAGGGCCGCCGGGGTGTACACCAGTGGCGTGCCTGCCGTTTTCGGAGGCGGGGCGGCCCTACGCTCACATAATGAGACTCCCGTCCCACCCACTTGACAGTGATGCCGTGCCGGGGGGAGGGTCTGTGCCATGCGCACCCGAATTCTCGTACTTGGACAGCGCGTCGGCTGAGCTGGGACCCACCGGACATGAACCGGAAGACCCAGCGACCACCCCCGGCGCGCTCCCCTCGCTTGCCTCACGGCACGAGGGGTTTTTTGTTGCACAGGCACCAGTCGAACAACGCCCAAACCTCGCCAAAACCCTCAGCATCGAGAAGAGAATGCCGATGACCGAGCAGGCCACCGGGGCCCATCACCCGCAGCCGCGGCCCCGATCCGGAGGACAGCAGTCCGCGCCCGAGCACGTCACGGGTGCGCAGTCCCTCATCCGCTCTCTCGAGGAGGTCGGCGCCGACACGGTATTCGGCATTCCGGGTGGTGCCATCCTTCCGGCGTACGACCCGCTGATGGACTCCACGCGGGTGCGCCACGTGCTGGTGCGGCACGAGCAGGGCGCGGGCCACGCGGCCACCGGCTACGCCCAGGCCACCGGCAAGGTCGGCGTCTGCATGGCGACCTCGGGACCGGGAGCAACGAACCTGGTGACCCCGATCGCGGACGCCCACATGGACTCGGTGCCGCTGGTCGCGATCACCGGCCAGGTCGCCTCCAAGGCGATCGGCACCGACGCCTTCCAGGAGGCCGACATCGTCGGCATCACCATGCCGATCACCAAGCACAACTTCCTGGTCACCAAGGCGGAGGACATCCCGCGGGTGATCGCGCAGGCGTTCCACATCGCCTCGACCGGCCGCCCCGGCCCGGTCCTGGTCGACATCGCCAAGGACGCCCTCCAGGCGCGGACCACCTTCTCCTGGCCGCCGGTGATGGACCTGCCCGGCTACCGCCCGGTGACCAAGCCGCACGCCAAGCAGATCCGCGAGGCCGCCAAGCTGATCACCTCCGCCAAGCGGCCCGTCCTGTATGTCGGCGGCGGCGTCCTCAAGGCGCAGGCCACCGCCGAGCTGAAGGTCCTCGCGGAGCTCACCGGGGCGCCCGTCACCACCACTTTGATGGCGCTCGGCGCGTTCCCCGACAGCCACCCGCAGCACCTGGGCATGCCCGGCATGCACGGTTCCGTGGCCGCCGTCACCGCCCTGCAGAAGGCCGACCTGATCGTCGCCCTCGGCGCCCGCTTCGACGACCGCGTCACCGGCAAGCTGGACAGCTTCGCCCCGTACGCAAAGATCGTCCACGCGGACATCGACCCCGCCGAGATCGGCAAGAACCGCGCCGCCGACGTGCCGATCGTCGGAGACGCCCGTGAGGTCATCGCCGACCTGATCCAGGCAGTGCAGAAGGAGCACGGCGAGGGCCACCAGGGCGACTACACCGCCTGGTGGAACGACCTGAACCGCTGGCGCGAGACCTACCCGCTCGGCTACGACCTGCCCGAGAACGGCACGCTCTCCCCGCAGCAGGTCATCGAGCGCATCGGGCAGCTGGCGCCCGAGGGCACGATCTTCGCTGCGGGCGTCGGCCAGCACCAGATGTGGGCCGCGCACTTCATCCAGTACGAGAAGCCCGCGACCTGGCTCAACTCGGGCGGCGCCGGAACCATGGGCTACGCGGTCCCGGCCGCGATGGGAGCGAAGGCCGGCGCCGCGGACCGTACGGTCTGGGCGATCGACGGCGACGGCTGCTTCCAGATGACCAATCAGGAGCTGACCACCTGCGCCCTGAACAACATCCCGATCAAGGTCGCCATCATCAACAACGGCGCCCTCGGGATGGTCCGCCAGTGGCAGACCCTCTTCTACAACCAGCGGTACTCCAACACGGTGCTGCACTCCGGCCCCGAGGACGTCGACCCGGCGGCCAGGGGAACCCGCGTCCCCGACTTCGTGAAGCTGTCGGAGGCCATGGGCTGCTACGCGATCCGCTGCGAGTCCCCGGACGACCTGGACAAGGTCATCGAAGAGGCGAACTCCATCAACGACCGCCCCGTCGTCGTCGACTTCATCGTCCACGAGGACGCCATGGTGTGGCCGATGGTCGCCGCAGGCACCTCCAACGACGAGATCATGGCCGCCCGGGACGTCCGCCCCGACTTCGGCGACAACGAGGACGACTGAGAGAGAGCTGAGTCAAGAACCATGTCCAAGCACACCCTCTCGGTCCTGGTCGAGAACACCCCGGGCATCCTCGCCCGGATCGCCGCCCTGTTCTCCCGCCGCGGCTTCAACATCGACTCGCTCGCGGTCGGTGTCACCGAGCACCCCGACATCTCCCGCATCACCATCGTGGTCAACGTCGAGGACCTGCCCCTGGAGCAGGTGACGAAGCAGCTCAACAAGCTCGTCAACGTGCTGAAGATCGTCGAGCTGGAGCCGTCGCAAGCCGTTCAGCGTGAACTCGTTCTGGTGAAGGTGCGCGCCGACAACGAGACGCGCTCCCAGATCGTGGAGATCGTCCAGCTGTTCCGCGCCAAGACGGTCGACGTCTCCCCGGAGGCCGTCACCATCGAGGCCACCGGGTCCGGCGACAAGCTGTCGGCCATGCTGAAGATGCTGGAGCCGTACGGCATCAAGGAGCTGGTGCAGTCCGGCACGATCGCGATCGGCCGCGGCGCCCGTTCGATCACGGACCGGTCCCTGCGGGCCCTCGACCGGTCGGCGTAAGACGGTGTCCGGGCGGCCGGGACAACCGGCCGCCCGTATTCCGAGACCCCGAAACTTCCTTTCCGCCCGCCGTCATACGGTGGGACGCAACACCTGCACTCAAGGAGAGAACCCAAAGTGGCCGAGCTGTTCTACGACGCTGACGCCGACCTGTCCATCATCCAGGGCCGCAAGGTCGCGGTCATCGGCTACGGCAGCCAGGGCCACGCCCACGCGCTGTCGCTGCGCGACTCGGGTGTCGACGTGCGTGTCGGTCTGCACGAGGGCTCGAAGTCCAAGGCGAAGGCCGAGGAGCAGGGCCTGCGCGTGGTGACCCCGGCGGAGGCCGCCGCCGAGGCCGACGTGATCATGATCCTGGTGCCGGACCCGATCCAGGCCCAGGTCTACGAGGAGTCCATCGCCCCGAACCTGAAGGACGGCGACGCGCTGTTCTTCGGCCACGGCTTCAACATCCGCTTCGGCTTCATCAAGCCCCCGGCCGGCGTCGACGTCTGCATGGTCGCCCCGAAGGGCCCGGGCCACCTGGTGCGCCGCCAGTACGAGGAGGGCCGCGGCGTTCCGTGCATCGCCGCCGTCGAGCAGGACGCCTCGGGGGGCGCGTTCGCGCTGGCGCTGTCGTACGCGAAGGGCATCGGCGGCACCCGCGCCGGCGTCATCAAGACGACCTTCACCGAGGAGACCGAGACCGACCTGTTCGGCGAGCAGGCCGTCCTCTGCGGTGGCACCGCGGCGCTGGTGAAGGCGGGCTTCGAGACGCTGACCGAGGCGGGCTACCAGCCGGAGATCGCCTACTTCGAGTGCCTGCACGAGCTGAAGCTGATCGTCGACCTCATGTACGAGGGCGGCCTGGAGAAGATGCGCTGGTCGATCTCCGAGACCGCCGAGTGGGGCGACTACGTCACCGGCCCGCGCATCATCACCGACGCCACCAAGGCCGAGATGAAGAAGGTCCTCGCCGAGATCCAGGACGGTTCCTTCGCCCAGGCCTGGATGGACGAGTACCACGGCGGTCTGAAGAAGTACAACGAGTACAAGCAGCAGGACTCCGAGCACCTGCTGGAGACCACCGGCAAGCAGCTGCGCAAGCTCATGTCGTGGGTGAACGAGGAGGCGTGACCTCTGATGCGGCGGTGCCCTTTGCCGGGGGCACCGCCGCATTATTCTTGTTGTCCACACCGGCCAGCCACGTCCGGGTGATCCTTCCGCACAGGCGCAATACGCCCCTCGCCGCGCCACTAGACTGCTGCACAACAATCGCGTCAGGCCCACAGCGTCGTGCGTCTTCCACGCGGCAAGCACCCCTCCACCGCCAGCGGCCGTCGGGACGGCCGTCCGCATTGGACTTGTGAGGACTCACGTGAGCTCGAAACCCGTCGTACTCATCGCTGAAGAGCTGTCGCCCGCGACCGTCGACGCCCTAGGCCCCGACTTCGAGATCCGCCACTGCAACGGCGCCGACCGGGCGGAGCTGCTGCCCGCGATCGCCGACGTCGACGCCATCCTGATCCGCTCCGCGACGAAGGTCGACGCCGAGGCCATCGCCGCCGCGAAGAAGCTGAAGGTCGTCGCGCGAGCCGGCGTCGGCCTGGACAACGTGGACGTCTCCGCCGCCACCAAGGCCGGCGTGATGGTCGTCAACGCCCCCACCTCGAACATCGTGACCGCGGCCGAGCTGGCCTGCGGTCTGATCGTTTCCACCGCCCGCAACATCCCGCAGGCCAACGCGGCGCTGAAGAACGGCGAGTGGAAGCGCAGCAAGTACACCGGCGTCGAGCTCGCCGAGAAGACCCTGGGCGTCGTCGGCCTCGGCCGCATCGGCGCGCTGGTCGCCCAGCGCATGTCCGCGTTCGGCATGAAGGTCGTCGCCTACGACCCCTACGTCCAGCCTGCCCGGGCCGCGCAGATGGGCGTGAAGGTGCTGTCCCTGGACGAGCTGCTCGAGGTCTCCGACTTCATCACCGTCCACCTGCCGAAGACCCCTGAGACGCTCGGCCTGATCGGCTCCGAGGCGCTGCACAAGGTCAAGCCGAGCGTGCGCATCATCAACGCCGCGCGCGGCGGGATCGTCGACGAGGAGGCGCTGTACTCGGCGCTCAAGGAGGGCCGCGTCGCCGGTGCCGGCCTCGACGTGTACGCGAAGGAGCCGTGCACGGACTCCCCGCTGTTCGAGCTCGACCAGGTCGTCTGCACCCCGCACCTCGGGGCCTCCACCGACGAGGCGCAGGAGAAGGCGGGCATCGCGGTCGCCAAGTCGGTGCGCCTGGCGCTCGCCGGCGAACTGGTGCCGGACGCGGTGAACGTCCAGGGCGGTGTCATCGCCGAGGACGTCAAGCCGGGTCTGCCGCTCGCCGAGAAGCTCGGCCGCATCTTCACCGCGCTCGCGGGCGAGGTCGCGGTCCGGCTCGACGTCGAGGTGTACGGTGAGATCACCCAGCACGACGTCAAGGTGCTCGAACTGTCCGCGCTCAAGGGCGTGTTCGAGGACGTCGTGGACGAGACGGTGTCGTACGTGAACGCCCCGCTGTTCGCTCAGGAGCGCGGTGTCGAGGTGCGCCTGACCACCAGCTCCGAGGCCACGGACCACCGCAACGTGGTCACCGTCCGCGGCACGCTCGCCGACGGCGAGGAGGTCTCGGTGTCCGGCACACTGGCCGGCCCGAAGCACCACCAGAAGATCGTGGCGGTGGGCGACTACGACGTGGACCTGTCGCTCGCCGACCACATGATCGTGCTCCGCTACACCGACCGCCCCGGTGTGGTCGGCACCGTCGGCCGCATCCTCGGCGAGGCCGGCATCAACATCGCGGGCATGCAGGTGGCCCGCGACATCGCCGGCGGCGAGGCCCTCGCGGTCCTCACGGTCGACGATACGGTGCCGCAGAACGTGCTGACGGAGGTCGCGGAGGAGATCGGCGCGACGTCCGCCCGCTCGGTGAACCTGGTCTGACAGCGGTACGCACGACGAGCCGGGGTACGGGGCCCCGCAGGGGAGGGAAGCCCGGCTCCCTTCTCCCCCTTTTCCTCCCCCATCTCTCATGCCCGGACCCGGGCTACGACCG
>NZ_JBVKBA010000027.1:0-81685 GCF_055639175.1 Streptomyces sp. NPDC107546
AACAAACGGGGGGGGGGGGAACACAGGGCGCGGGACTGTCCTCCCAAACAAAGAGACGGGTCTTTGTTGCTGTTTTGGTCCCGGCCCCTCCCCCCCCGCAGGCCCCGGGCCCGTGTTCCCTCTGGCCGAGCCGTGCGGGATCAGGCCGTCACAGGATGTCGGCCAGGCGCGCCACCTGGGCCGGGTCGAGGCCGTAGCAGTACAGCATCACCTCGTCGGCGCCGAGGTCGGTGAAGGCGGTGATCGCCTCGCGGATCTCCGACGGCGTGGTGAGCATCCCGGCGACCATGCGGTCGGCCATGCCGGTGAAGGTGTAGTACGCGTGCATGGCGGTCCGTGCGTCGTCGATCACGTCCTGCGGGCCGAGCGCCACATTGACCTGCGCGACGAGGCGGGGCTCGCCGTCGCGGCCGTACTGTTGCCAGAACCCGCGGACGGTGTCGAACAGGCCGCCCGCCCAGGAGGGCGGCGCGGCGGCCAGGAAGCCGTCGCCCCACCGCGCGACGCGTTCGAGCGCGGCCGGCTTGAAGCCGCCGAAGAGGACCTCGGGTCCGCCCGGACGAGCGGGCGCCGGTCCGATCGGGCCGACGTCCTCACCGTACGGCTCGCCTGACCACAGGCGCCGCATGACCTCCATCTGCTCGTCGAGGCGCCGGCCCCGGGTGCGCGGGTCGGTGCCCGTGGCCCGGTGGTCGTCGTCACGGCCGCCGATGCCCAGGCCGAGGACCAGCCGCCCACCGGTCATCCGGTCAAGGGTGGCGGCCTGCTTGGCGAGCAGCGCGGTGTCGCGCAGCGGGGCGAGCAGCACCTCGGTCTGGACGCGGATGCGGGAGGCGGCGCCCGCGAGGACGGAGAGCGCGACCAGGGGTTCGGGGTTGTCGTAGACGAGGCGGTCGAGCAGGCCGAGGGTGCTGAAGGGCCCGGCGTCCGCGTGCCGCGCCCAGGTGAGCAGGGTGGTCGGGTCGCCGATGGGCAGACCGATACCGATGTTCATGCGGGAGACCTCCGACAGGAAGGGTCGACAAGGACGGCTGCCGCCCCTCCGGCACCTCGGTGAGGTGGCACGCTCCCGCTCTGCGGCGTATTTCGGGGGAGCGTCTCATCGGAGTGAACTCACTGTAGAACGGCGGGAGTTCGGCGAACAAGCCGATTACCCGACGCGGTCACCGGTGCTCGGTCACCTTGCCGTCCGCCACCTCCAGGCGGCGTGTCACCCGTACCGCGTCCAGCATCCGGCGGTCGTGCGTGACGAGGAGCAGGGTGCCCTCGTAGGAGTCCAGGGCCGACTCCAGTTGTTCGATCGCCGGCAGGTCCAGGTGGTTCGTCGGCTCGTCCAGGACCAGCAGGTTGACGCCCCGACCCTGGAGCAGCGCCAGCGCGGCGCGGGTGCGTTCGCCCGGGGAGAGGGTCGCCGCCGGGCGCAGGATGTGGTCCGCCTTCAGGCCGAACTTGGCGAGCAGGGTGCGGACCTCGGCCGGCTCGGTGTCCGGGACCGCCGCGCGGAATGCGTCCAGCAGGGACTCCGGGCCGTGGAACAGCTTGCGGGCCTGGTCGACCTCGCCGACCAGGACGCCCGAGCCGAGGGAGGCGTGGCCCGCGTCCAGCGGAACACGGCCGAGGAGCGCGCCGAGCAGCGTGGACTTGCCCGCGCCGTTCGCGCCCGTCACCGCAACCCGGTCAGCCCAGTCGATCTGGAGGGACACCGGGCCGAACGTGAAGTCGCCGCGCCGTACCTCCGCGTCCCGCAACGCGGCGACGACCGCGCCCGAGCGGGGGGCCGACGCGATCTCCATGCGCAGCTCCCACTCCTTGCGGGGCTCCTCGACGACCTCCAGGCGCTCGATCATGCGCTGGGTCTGCCGAGCCTTCGCGGCCTGCTTCTCGCTGGCCTCGCTGCGGAACTTGCGGCCGATCTTGTCGTTGTCGCTCGCCTTGCGACGTGCGTTCTTGACGCCCTTGTCCATCCAGGCGCGCTGCAACTGTGCCCGCTCCTGGAGGGCGGACTTCTTGTCGGCGAACTCCTCGTACTCCTCGCGGGCGTGCCGGCGGGCCCGCTCGCGTTCCTCGAGGTAGGCCTCGTATCCGCCGCCGTAGAGGTTGATCTGCCCCTGGGCGAGGTCGAGTTCGAGGACCTTGGTGACCGTGCGGGTGAGGAACTCCCGGTCGTGGCTGACGACCACCGTTCCGGCGCGCAGCCCGCTGACGAACCGCTCCAGCCGCTCCAGGCCGTCCAGGTCGAGGTCGTTGGTGGGCTCGTCGAGCAGGAAGACGTCGTAGCGGGACAGCAGCAGGGAGGCGAGGCCCGCGCGGGCCGCCTGCCCGCCGGACAGGGACGTCATCGGCTGGTCCAGGCCGACGCCCAGGCCCAGGGAGTCGGCGACCTCCTCGGCGCGTTCGTCGAGGTCCGCGCCACCGAGGGCGAGCCAGCGCTCCAGGCTCACCGCGTAGGCGTCGTCCGCGCCGGGCGTCCCGTCGACGAGTCCCTGCGTGGCCTCGTCCATCGCGCGCTGGGCGTCGGCGACGCCCGTGCGGCGGGCCAGGAACTCCCGTACGGTCTCCCCCGGCCGGCGCTCGGGCTCCTGCGGGAGGTGCCCGACCGTCGCGGTGGGCGGGGACAGCCGCAGCTCGCCCTGCTCGGGGGTGAGCAGCCCGGCGAGCATGCGCAGCAGGGTGGACTTGCCGGCGCCGTTGGCACCGACGAGCCCGATCACGTCACCGGGCGCGACGACCAGGTCGAGCCCGGTGAAGAGCGAGCGGTCGCCGTGCCCGGCGGCGAGGTTCTTGGCGACGAGGGTGGCAGTCATCAGACCGCCGATCCTAACGGCCGTCCGGTGCCGCCCGCGCCCGGATTCTCACCGCCTCACGGACTCCACCAGGACACTTCCCGAGGTCCGCGCCACGAGGAACGCCTCGCCCTTCACCGCCTTGGGGTCAAGGGCGATACGGTGACGGCCCGGCTCCAGGACGCCGTCGAAGACCTCGCTGGTGTGGGTGCGGTAGAGGCGGTCGAGGCGGTGGGCGGTGAGACGGACTCGGCAGGCGGAGGTCACCTCGACGTACGCCGCGCCGTCGGTGGCGGCCAGTCCCGTCAGGCGGCGCTGCCGCACCGGGGCGCGGTCCAGCGCCTGTTCGATCTGGGCGACGAGCAGCGGGACGATCGGGGCGAGTCCGTCGACGTGGGCCACGTCCAGCCCGGCGTCCTGGAAGGAGCGGCGTACGGCGGCCCGTTCGTCGGCGGTGACCGCCCGGCCGAAGGCGACGGCACTGTACTGGCGCAGTTCCTCGGCGGGGACGCCGGTCGCGTCGTGGGTGATGTCGGCGCCGATGCCGATGGTGCGCAGGGCGGCGGCGAGCTTGGCGAGCACGGCGACACGGGCACCGATCAGCAGCACGCGGCGTCGGGACGCGGGGGCGCCGCCGTCCAGCAGCGCGCCCAGCGCGGCACGGTACTGGGCGCCGTGGAACCGGAAGGGGCCGATGCCGTGGTAGCCGTTGAGTTCGAGATCGGCGGTGTCGTCGGTCTGCCAGGCGAAGTCCCGCCAGATGTAGTCGTCGCCGTCGCGTTCGATGACCGCGGTGACCGCTCCGCACGCCAGGTCCTCGCACTCGGGGCAGCCATACAGGACGTACCGGCCGCCCGGCAGCGGCGCCCCGGTCTCCAGCAGCAGACCGCGCACCTGCGCGGTGAAGATCGCGGGCGGGATGTCGGAGGCCAGCGGGGAGACGGCGTCCAGGTCGCAGAGCCGGTGCAGCAGCGGGCTTCCGTCGACGAGGAAGTCCACGAAGTCCCGGTGCGCTTCGTAGTCACCACCGGTGAGGACGGCACCGGCCCGCATGGCCGGCGCCAGGCCGAAGGTCGCGTATTCGGCAGACATGCCGTGAGTATCCCCACGCGGGGAGTGATGTGAGCACGGCAGGACGGATTCGGTCGGCGTACCGGGCCGCCCGGGGGCGGCCGGGCCGTGGACCCGGCCGCCCGAGGTGGTGTCGGATACGGTGCGCCGCCGTCAGTTGCCGTCAGGAATGTGGTGGGCCCTGTGCGTGCTCCGCAGGCCGTACGGCGTGGTGGGCGCCGCAGGGGCAGGCGTCGCCCCGGAGGTGGCGCCCGCGAACGCCGCGGCCCCTCCGACGAGCGGCACCCGGGACGACGTGCGGGATAGGTCCACGGTCAGGGTGGGCGTGGTGGACGGAGGGTCGATGAGGTCCTTGTCGGTGCCGGCGACGATCAGGGCCAGCCGGTGGCCCTTCGGGACGACGTGGTCGGTCGCGGCCAGGTCGAGCGTGATCGTGTAGGGCTTGCCCGGGGTCAGCGGGACGCCCTTCGCGTCCGAGGCGTAGTGGCCGAGGTCGGCCCAGCCGCGGCTGAACACCGTGGAGGTGACGTCCGTCTTCTTGGCCTGGGTGACCTTGAAGCAGGCGCTGTCGCCGGCCGTGCTCGCGCCCCAGCAGGTGCGGTCGGTGAGCGTGGTGATGCCCTCCGCGGAGTCGGCGTAGTCGCGGATCGTGTCGGGGCCGAGGTCGACGAGCACGGCGGACAGGTGCGCCGAGGAGGTGGTGGGCGTGACGGTGACGGTCACCGTGGAGGAGCCGGAGATCCGCAGGTCCTTCGAGAGCGTCGGGGTGACGAACCCGGCCTTGGCGGGGGTGGACCGGTCGATGTGCGCGGCCCAGTCGCTCTCACCGAGCTGCGGGTCGTCGGTGAAGGTCTCGGTGCCGGTGCCGGGGCGCAGTCCGAGGGTGCCGACGCCCGCGCGATCGCCGTGGCCCGGGCGCAGCGTGGTCGTGGCGGTGTCGTGGGGCGGCCAGGCCGTGGAGGTGACCCACTGGTCGGGGTGGCGTTCGATGTCGGCCATGGGCCGGCGGTCGATGCCGTTGTCGTAGCCGAGGAGTTCGTGGTCGAACCAGCGGTGCAGGGTGTCCACCCACTGGGCGCGCCGGTAGTCGAAGGGGTCGACGTGCCCGGTCTGCGAGAGCCAGATCTTGCGCTTGACGCCGTGCTGGGCGAGGGCGTTCCACCACTGGCCGAGGTGCTTGGTGCGCACGTTGAGGTCCTGCATGCCGTGCACGAGGAAGACGCTCGCGCGGACCTTGGCCGCGTCCTTCACGTAGTCGCGTTCGGTCCACAGCGGTGTCCAGTCACCGCTGCGCGGCGCGCCGTCGACGAGTTTGTGCTGCACGGCGGCGCACTTGGTGCGGGCGTCGGGGCTCTCGACGTAGTCGGACAGCCAGTTGGGGCCGGAGTCGTACAGGGGTGCGCCCTTGGCGAAGTAGTAGTCGTACCAGGACGAGATGGCGCTGATGGGCACGATGGTCTTCAGGCCCTTGACGCCGGTGGCGGCGACTCCGTTGGCGATGGTGCCGTCCCAGCTCTTGCCGATCATGCCGGTGGCGCCGTTGGTCCAGGTGGCCGTGGCGGGCGTGGTGCCGGTGCGGGTGGTGTAGGCCCTGGCCCGGCCGTTGAGCCAGTCGATCACGGCCTTGGCGGACCGGATGTCGGAGCGGCCGCCCACGTCCACACAGCCGTCGGAGCGATCGGTTCCGGCCAGGTCGACACCGACGAAGGCGTAGCCGCGCGGTACGAAGTAGTTGTCGTAGAAGAGCGGCATCTGGACGACGTGGCCGCTCGCGTCGTAGGTCTTCTTCTGGCTCTCGTTGCCGCGCCCGCAGCAGGAGTAGTAGGGGCTGGCGTCCATGATGACGGGGACCTTGCGGCCCCGGGCCGCCGGTTCGCGGGGCCGGACGATGTCGGCGGCGACACGGTCGGACTTCCCGTCGCCGTCGCCGTCCAGGCCCGTGTCCACCCAGACGGACTCTCGGATGGCGTTCTCGTACGAGTAGACGGGCCGGCTCTCCCGGGGCGCGCTGTGGGCGGCCGACGGGGTGAGGAAGACGGCCAGGAGCGCGGCTGTGGCCGCCGTCGCGAGCGGTCTGAAGGCTCTGAGGGGGGTGGTGATCCGCATGCGCGGGACGGTACCGGGATCAACTCGCGTGCAGAAGAGGGCACCTGAGGGCCGGTCGGGTTCAGCGGGGCCGGAGAGGCCGGATGGACGGGATGGCTCGTGTCGGCCGGATGGCGATCGTGTGACAGAGGGTGCCATGGACATGCCGGGGCATGCGGGGTCTGAATAGGGTCCGGACACAACAGACCTCGTGCCCCTACGACTTGGAGTTCTCGTGCACCGCAGACTCATCGCCCCGGGCGCACTCGCGGCGGCTTCCCTCTTGCTGGCGATCCCGGCATCGGCGGCCGCCTTCCAGCCCGGCGCCCCGGGTATCGGCGATCCCTACTACCCGTACTACGGCAACGGCGGATACGACGTCTCCCACTACGACCTGCGACTGACGTACCAGCCGAAAACGGACGAGTTGCAGGGCACGACGACGATCCTGGCCCGGACGACACAGGATCTGTCGCGGTTCGACCTGGACTTCCTGCTGGATGTGAGCGAGGTGCGGGTGAACGGCGCGAAGGCGTCCTTCACCACCTCGGGCCAGCACGAGCTGGTGGTCACACCCGCCGCCCCGCTGCCGAAGGGCACGCCGATCACTGTCGTGGTCCGCTACAGCGGTGTGCCCTCCACCAAGAGCGCGTACGGCTTCACCACCTGGCACCGCACCCCGGACGGCGCGGTCGCCGCGGACGAGCCCGAGTCGGCGTGGTGGTGGTTCCCGAGCAACGACCACCCGAGCGACAAGGCGACGTACGACGTGTCGGTGGCCGTGCCGGACGGCACGCAGGCGATATCCAACGGCACGCTGCAGTCGACGAGTTCCAAGCTGGGCTGGACCCGCTACAACTGGCGGGAGAACAAGCCCCAGGCGACGTATCTCGCCACCCTCGCGATCGGCAGGTTCGACATCACGACGAGCACCTCGGAAGGCGGCGTCCCGGTCGTCAACGCCTACAGCAAGGACCTCGGCGACAACGACGGGGCCGCGCGGGCGAGCGTGGAGCGCACCGGTGAGATCGTCGACTGGCTCAGCGGCTACTTCGGGCCGTATCCGTTCAGTTCTGCGGGCGGCTACGTGCCGAACACGACCACCGGGTACGCGCTGGAGACGCAGACCCGCGTGTACTACAGCCCCAAGCAGTTCGCGAACGGCTCCAACACCTCCGTGGTCGTGCACGAGCTGGCCCATCAGTGGTACGGCGACGACGTGTCGCTGAAGGGCTGGAAGGACATCTGGATCAACGAGGGCTTCGCACGGTATGCGCAGTGGCTGTGGTCGGAGCACGAGGGCGAGGGCACGGCGCAGGAGCTGGCGGACTACGTGTACGCCTCGCACCCGGCCGACGACGCCTTCTGGACGGTGAAGCCGGGTGACCCGGGGCCGGACAACCAGTTCGACATCGCGGTCTACGACCGGGGTGCGCTGGCCGTCCAGGCGCTGCGGAACGAGATCGGGGACGACACGTTCTTCGCCGTCCTGAAAGGCTGGCCGAAGGAGCACGCGTACGGCAACGCCTCGGTCGCCGACTTCCAGACGTACGCGGAGAAGGTGTCCGGGAAGCCGCTGGGGGCGCTCTTCGACACCTGGCTGTTCCAGCCGTCGAAGCCGGCGGCACCGGCGGCGCGCGCCGCGTCCCTCGCACCGGCTTCGGCCGACGTGACGCAGCCGAAGTCCTGGAAGAAGATCGCGGCGACGAACGCCGTGCACTCCGGCTGATCGACGGCCCACCGGGGCCCGACCGGCTCGCCGGGTCCGAGGCCGGCTCCGCGACGTGGACGCACGCGGAGCTCGGCCTCGGGCACGGCGCGCGACCCAGGCGCCGCTCCGGCCGCCGAGCGGTTACTTCGTGAGGTCGGTCAGTTCCTGGTTCGCGGCCTGTTCGATGCGGCGGCGCAGCGCGAACCAGCCGCCGACGAGCAGGGCCGCGATCACGGGGATGAGCAGCAGGGTCTTGCGGCCGACCTCGGGGTCGTTCCACATCAGGCCGAGGCAGACCAGCAGGAAGGCGATGGTCGCGATCTCCGTGACCGGGCTGCCGGGCAGCCGGAAGGACGGCCGGGTGACGTGGCCCGCCCGGGCGCGGCGGACGAAGACCAGGTGGCAGATCATGATGATCACCCAGGTGCTGACGATCCCGAGGGAGGCCACGTTCAGCACGATCTCGAAGGCCTGACTCGGTACGAAGTAGTTCAGGCCGACGCCGATCACGCAGACCGCGCAGGTCAGCAGGATGCCGCCGTAGGGCACCTGGCTGCGGTTCATCCGCGCCGTGAACTTCGGCGCCGAGCCCGCCATGGCCATGGAGCGCAGGATGCGGCCGGTGGAGTACAGGCCGGAGTTCAGCGAGGACATCGCGGCGGTGAGGACGACCAGGTTCATCACGTCACCCGCGCCCTGGACACCGATCTTCGACAGCACGGTGACGAAGGGGCTCTGATCCCCGGAGTAGACCGAACCCGGCAGCAGCAGTGCGAGCAGGACCACCGAGCCGACGTAGAACAGACCCACACGCCACATGATCGAGTTCACGGCGCGCGGCACGACCTTCGCGGGCTCCGCGGTCTCGCCCGCGGCGACGCCCACCAGCTCCAGGGCGGCGTAGGCGAAGATCACGCCCTGCATCACCAGGACGACGGGCATGAGCCCGTGCGGGAAGATCCCGCCGTGGTCGGTGATCACGCCGAGACCGGGGGTGCGGCCGCCCACCTCGTGTCGCGTGGCAAGCAGGAAGATCCCGACGAACATGAAGGCCACCAGGGTGGCGACCTTGATGATCGCGAACCAGAACTCCATCTCGCCGAAGATCTTCACCGAGATCAGGTTCACCGCGAGCACGACCGCGAGGGCGATCAGGGCGAGCACCCACTGCGGGATGGAGGTGAAGAAGCTCCAGTAGTGGGTGTAGAGCGCGATGGCGGTGATGTCGGCGATACCGGTCGTCGACCAGTTCAGGAAGTACATCCAGCCGGCGACGTACGCGCCCTTCTCGCCGAGGAACTCGCGCGCGTACGAGACGAACGACCCGGACGACGGCCGGTACAGGACCAGCTCGCCGAGGGCGCGCACGACGAAGAAGGCGAAGACGCCGCAGACCAGGTACGCCAGCGCGAGGGCGGGACCCGCGTTGTGCAGCCGTCCTCCGGCACCGAGGAAGAGTCCGGTGCCGATCGCCCCGCCGATCGCGATCATGTTGATGTGGCGGGGTTTGAGGTCCTTGCTGTAACCGGCGTCGCCCGCGTCCGCGGGCGCCCGGGTCGCATCGGTGAGGGATGCGACCGCGGCCGTGTTCACGGCGTCCTTGCTCACGAGTGGATCTACTCTCTGGTACGCCCGGCGCTGGGGTGGTGCGCGGGTTTCCGGATGGGGCTCGGTCCGGCCACCCCTGACGCGGCACAGACCAAGGCCTCACCTTCTCGCAGAGGCCGATTTCCATGCGATGGCGCACGTCACAGAGCGGGACTTCTCACATGTTCATCACATGGGCGTCCCAGAGTGGTCATAAGGGCACGGCGGGGGACCCGTGCAGCTACTCCCGGCCCCGGGTCCCCGGCCCTCTCAGCCGGCGTCGTCCACCCTCTCAGTGAGCGTCGGTGAACCGCTCCCCCTTCTCCGCCTTCTCCACCAGCAGCGCGGGCGGCGTGAACCGCTCGCCGTACCGCTCGGCCAGCTCCCGGGCGCGGGCCACGAAACCGGGCAGGGCACCCTCGTAGCCGTTGATGTACTGCAGGACGCCGCCGGTCCAGCCGGGGAAACCGATTCCGAAGATCGACCCGATGTTGGCGTCGGCCACGGAGGTCAGCACGCCCTCCTCCAGGAGCCGGACGGTGTCCAGCGCCTCAGAGAACAGCATGCGCTCCTGCATGTCCCGGAACGGGATCCGGTACCCGGGCTTGGTGAAGTGCTCCCGCAGGCCCGGCCACAGCCGGCCGCGCCTGTCGTCCTCGCCGTACTCGTAGAACCCGGCGCCGCCGCTGCGCCCGGTGCGGCCGAACTCGTCGACCATGCGGTCGATGACGGCCTCCGCCGGGTGCGCTGTCCAGGTGCCGCCCGCCTCCTCCACGGCCCGCTTCGTCTCGTTGCGGATCTTCCGGGGCAGGGTCAGCGTCAGCTCGTCCATCAGGGACAGCACCTTGGCCGGGTATCCCGCCTGGGCCGCCGCCTGCTCGACGGACGCGGGCTCGATGCCTTCGCCGACCATCGCCACGCCTTCGTTGATGAAGTGGCCGATGACCCGGGAGGTGAAGAAGCCGCGCGAGTCGTTGACCACGATCGGCGTCTTGTTGATCTGCCGCACCAGGTCGAAGGCGCGCGCCAGCGCCTCCTCACCGGTCCGCTTCCCCTTGATGATCTCGACGAGCGGCATCTTGTCGACCGGCGAGAAGAAGTGCAGCCCGACGAAGTCGGACTGCCGCTCCACACCCTCCGCGAGCGCGGTGATCGGCAGGGTGGAGGTGTTGGAGCACAGCAGCGCCTCCGGCTCGACGACGTTCTCGATCTCCTGGAACACCTTGTGCTTGAGCGCCGGGTCCTCGAACACGGCCTCGATGACGGCGTCGCAGCCCGCGAGGTCGGCGGCCTCGGCGGTGGGGGTGATGCGGGCGAGCAGGGCGTCCGCCTTCTCCTGGCTCGTACGGCCCTTGGAGACCGCCTTGGTGCACAGCTTCTCGGAGTAGCCCTTGCCCTTGACGGCCGCCTCCAGGGAGACGTCCTTGAGGACGACCTCGATGCCCGCGCGGGCGCACGCGTAGGCGATGCCCGCGCCCATCATGCCGGCGCCGAGGACGGCCACCTTGCGGACCTGGCGCGGTTCGACGCCCCCCGGGCGGTTGGCGCCGGAGTTGACGGCCTGGAGGTCGAAGAAGAACGCCTGGATCATGTTCTTCGCGGTCTGCCCGGTGACCAGTTCGGTGAAGTAGCGCGCCTCGATGGTCAGGGCGGTCTCGAAGTCGACCTGGGAGCCCTCGACGGCCGCCGCCAGGATGTTCCGCGGGGCCGGGTAGGGGGCGCCGTTCAGCTGCTTCCTCAGGTTGGCCGGGAAGGCGGGCAGGTTGGCGGCGAACTTCGGGTTGGACGGCGTACCGCCCGGAATCTTGTAGCCGGGCTTGTCCCACGGCTGGTGGGACTCGGGGTTGGCGTCGATGAAGGCGCGGGCCTTGGCCATCATCTCCTCGGGGGTGGCGGCCACCTCGTGCACGAGACCGTTCTCCAGCGCGCGCCGGGGCGAGTACTGGGTGCCCTGGAGCAGCACCTTCAGCAGGGCGTCGGCGATGCCCATCAGGCGCACGGTGCGGGTGACGCCGCCGCCCGCCGGGAGCAGCCCCAGGGTGACCTCGGGAAGGCCGATCTTGGAGCCGGGGGCGTCGAGGGCGATGCGGTGGTGGGAGGCCAGGGCGATCTCGTAGCCGCCGCCGAGGGCCGCGCCGTTGAGGGCGGCGACGACCGGCTTGCCGAGGGTCTCGATCCGGCGCAGCGAGTTCTTGATCGCCACACCGGTCTCGAACGCCTGCTGGGCGTCCTCGGGGCCGGCCTTGATCATGTCCTTGAGGTCGCCGCCCGCGAAGAAGGTCTTCTTGGCGGAGGTGTAGATGATGCCGCGGATGGAGTCCTTCTCGGCCTCGGCGCGCTTGGCGATCGCCGCGATGGACTCCTTGAACGCCTGGTTCATGGTGTTCGCGGACTGGTTCGGGTCGTCGAGGACGAGCGTGACGACGCCGGTGTCGTCCTGCTCCCAGCGGATGGTGGTGGACTCTGTGCTCATCGGGGTGCTCCGTAAGGTCCGTTCGATCCGTTCGATCCGTTGGGAAGGTCAGACGCGTTCGACGATCGTCGCGATGCCCATGCCGCCGCCCACGCACAGCGTGGCCAGCCCATACTGCTTGTCCTGCCGCTCCAGTTCGTCCACCAGCGTGCCGAGGATCATCGCGCCGGTCGCGCCGAGCGGGTGACCGAGCGCGATGGCGCCGCCGTTGACGTTGACCTTGTCCAGGGACAGCCCCATGTCCTTGGCGAAGCGCAGTACGACCGCGGCGAATGCCTCGTTGATCTCGACGAGGTCGATGTCGTCGATCGTCAGCCCGGCCTTGGCGAGGGCCTTGCGGGTGGCGGGCGCGGGACCGGTGAGCATGATCGTCGGCTCGGAACCGGAGACGGCCGCGGACACGATCCTGGCCCGGGGCCGCATCCCGTACCGCTCGCCGGCCTCCTTGGAGCCGATGGCGACGAGGGCCGCGCCGTCGACGATGCCCGACGAGTTGCCCGCGTGGTGGACGTGGTCGATCTGCTCGATCCAGTGGTACTTCTGCAGCGCCACCGCGTCGAAGCCGCCCAGTTCGCCGATGTCCGCGAACGACGGCTTGAGCCCCGCGAGCGAGTCGGCCGTGGTGCCGGGCCGCATGTGCTCGTCGTGGTCGAGGACGACAAGACCGCTGCGGTCCTTCACCGGGACCACGGAGCGGTCGAAGCGGCCGTCCTTCCAGGCCGCCGCCGCCCGCTCCTGGGACAGCGCCGCGTACTCGTCGACGTCCCTGCGGGAGAAGCCCTCGATGGTGGCGATGAGGTCGGCGCCGATGCCCTGCGGCACGAAGTTGACGGTCATGTTGGTCATCGGGTCGGCGAACCAGGCGCCGCCGTCCGAGGCCATCGGGACGCGGGACATGGACTCGACGCCGCCCGCGAGCACCAGGTCCTCCCAGCCCGAGCGGACCTTCGCCGCGGCCAGGTTGACCGCTTCGAGACCGGACGCGCAGAAGCGGTTCTCCTGGACGCCGGCCACCGTGTCGGGCAGTCCGGCGGCGATCGCCGCGATCCGGGCGATGTCGGAGCCCTGGTCGCCGACCGGGCTCACCACGCCGAGCACGATGTCGTCGATCGCGGCGGGGTCGAGATCGGGAAAACGCCGCCGCGTCTCGTGGATGAGCCCGACCACCAGGTCGATGGGCTTGGTGCCGTGCAGGGCGCCGTTGGCCTTGCCGCGCCCGCGCGGGGTGCGGATCGCGTCGTAGACGTACGCTTCGGTGCTCAACTGTCAGCCTTTCGAGGAGGGTCGGCCGGGCAGGCGCGGCTCAGGTGGGTCGAAAGCTTCATCGGTCGCCGCCCCGAGCAGTCGTGGCACGTCCCAGTCGCGGGCGACGTCCTCGGTGTCGGCGCCGGGCTGCGCGGGTCCGCCGTGCACCGCCGTGTGGGTGACCGAGAAGCGGGGCGCGGGCGCCGGCTGGGTGATGCCGCCGTGGTCGGTGAAGGTGCCGCGGGCGGCGAGATGGGGGTGTGCCGGCGCCTCCCGGAGCGACAGGACGGGCGCCACGCACGCGTCGGAGCCTTCGAAGACGGCGGTCCACTCGTCGCGCGTGCGGGTCTTGAAACGGGCCGCGACCATCTCCCGGAGTTCACCCCAACGGGCGACGTCCTTGCGGGCCGGGGCCCGGTCCGCGATCCCCAGCAGCTCCACGAACTCCGTGTAGAACTGCTGCTCAAGGGCGCCCACCGCCATGTACCGGCCGTCGGCCGTCTCGTAGGTGCCGTAGAACGGGCAGCCTCCGTCGAGCAGGTTGGCACCGCGCCGGTCCTGCCAGCCCCCGGCGGCGAGCATGCCGTGGATCATCGAGGACAGGTGGGCGGTGCCGTCGACGATGGCCGCGTCCACCACCTGGCCGGTTCCGGTCGCGCGGGCGTGGTGGAGCGCGGCGAGAACACCGACGACGAGGTAGAGCGCACCTCCCGCGTAGTCGCCGACGAGGTTCGCGGGGATCGCGGGCGGCGCGTCGGGGGCGCCGATCATGCCGAGCGCGCCGGTGAGCGCGATGTAGGCGATGTCGTGTCCGGCGCGCGGGGCGAGCGGGCCCTCCTGGCCCCAGCCGGTCATCCGGCCGTAGACGAGCCGCGGGTTGCGGGCGTGGCAGGTCTCCGGACCGACGCCGAGGCGTTCCGCGACGCCCGGGCGGTAGCCCTCGATGAGGATGTCGGCGCGCCCGGCCAGGTCCAGGACGCGGGCCTGGCCCTCGCCGGTCTTCAGGTCGACGATCACCGAGCGTTTGTTGCGGTTGGTGACGTCGTACTCCGGGTCGATGGCGAGCCCGGAGCCGTTCGGCCGGTCCACGCGGACGACGTCGGCGCCGAGGTCGGCCAGGAGCATGCCGGCGAACGGCCCGGGTCCGATACCGGCCAGCTCGACGACGCGCACGCCGGCGAGGGGGCCCTGCCCCGGCGTCCTTGCCACTGCCATCCGGCCCCCAGCTCCGTGACACACCCGATGCGACATCGGGTGATGTTGAGAACGTGTTCCAGTACGGGCACTATCCGACCGAGCAAGCGCTTAGTCAAGCCCGGGCCGCGCCCGCGTACTCTCCGTATGCGCATTCTCGTCTCACGGTAGCCGCAGCCACCGACAACGGCGCGGGTGGGAGCTGTCGCCGGCCGGGCGTCAGGAGCCCCACTCCAGGACCGTGACGACCATCCCGACGATCCAGGCGAGCCCCGCGAGAACGGCGAGCAGCAGAGCGGCCGTCACGGCACGCTCGACGGGCTGGGCGGGGTGGCTCACGGTCTTGGGCGCACGGTGTGTCGTCATGCGCCCCACCCTGCCGATCACGGCGGCGCGGCCACATCCGTACACCTACTCAGGCGCCGTACTCAGGCCGCGGACCCGACCGCCTCCTTGAGGACGCGACGGCACAGGCTGTCGGCGCGCCGGGTGGACTCGGGGATGCGGTACGCCGGGGCGAGCGCGAGCGTGTGCGCGCAGGCGGCGCCGAGGCCGACGCGGTGCCCCACGGAGACGAACACCGGCTTGACGCCCGACTGGGTGCGCAGCGCGCTTCCGACCTCGTCGCTGCCCGCGAGAAGCGGGCTCCTGCTGCCGCGCTCGGTCCCCGGCTCCTCGTAGGTGAACGTGAACGGGTTCTTGGCGACGCCGATCGTGGGCAGTCCGGTGAGGACGCCGAGGTGGCTCGCCAGACCGAAACGGCGCGGGTGGGCGAGGCCGTAGCCGTCGCAGACGACCAGCCCGGGATCGCGGTCCAGGGCCTCCAACGCGGCCAGGACGGTGGGGATCTCCCGGAAGGCGAGCAGACCGGGAACGTACGGGAAGGACACCTCACCGACGGCCGTGGCCTCGGCGAGAGGGACCAGCGTGTTCGCGTCCAGGACGACGGCCGCCGCCGCGACCAGGCCGCGCTCATCGTCGTAGGCGACGTCGACCCCCGTCACGGGGCCGGTCCCGGGCGGCGGCCCCGGTTCGTCGAGGATCACCCGGCCGCGCAGCTCGTCCTGTACGGCACGGGCCTCTTCTTCGGTCGCGGGCCAGCCCGCGGGGGTGCGTACGGTGGTCATGGTGGTGACGAGCGTACGACCCCGCGGCCCGCCGTCACTTGCCCAGAGCGCGCTGCAGCTCGCTCTTGTTCATGTCCGAGCGGCCGCGGATGTTGCGCCGCTTGGCCTCCTCGTACAGCTGGTCGTAGGTCTGTCCCTGGGAGCCCTTGCCCGAGCGCTGTCCGCCGCGCTTGGCGGACGACTTGTCCTGGGTGGACGTGCGGCTCGCGGTCTTGGACTCACCGGAACGGGCGCGCTCCTTGTTCACGGTCCGCGCCGCGATCTCCTTGGCGCGCCCCTCGCTCTCCCCGCGGTCGCGTGCGCTCTCCTTGATGTGCTCGTACTGACGTTCCCGCTTGGGGCTCGAGCCGCGTGGCATGACCGTCACTTCCTCTCCGGATGCGGGTTGCTCCACGGGTACCCCCTTTCGCCGCGGTTCACCGTCGACCCCCGCCCGGGAACCGTACGCGCGTGCGCGGTGTCCTCCCCGGTGTCCCGGGACCGCGGGACACCGCAGTGATCGCCCTCACCGTGCACCGTCCGGTGGCATGGACTCGGTGACAGAGGTCACTCGCATTTCATGTGCACGGATTGGCCGATTCCATCGTCTCTTCAAGTGCCTGGCCTCATCCGCCCGAAGTCCGTCCAGCCGTCACAAGGGAGCAAGGCGTTGTCCACCGTCATCGAGCAGCCCGTGGAGGCCCGTCTCGTCGCTGCCGCGCCACGTATGCCGAGCATTCCGGCCGTGCTCCACTACGACCGGCGCGACCCGTTCGCCGTCCGCATGACCTTCCCCGCCCCGGCCACCCTGGAGGGTGTGGAGGTGTGCTGGACCTTCGCCCGCGAACTCCTCGCCGCCGGCCTGGAGGGCCCGGAGGGTCACGGGGACGTCCGGGTGCGGCCGTACGGCTACGAGCGCACCGTCCTGGAGTTCCACGCCCCGGAGGGCACCGCCGTGGTGCACGTCCACTCGGACGCGATCGAGCGCTTCCTGCGGCGGACCACCGAGCTGGTGCCGGTGGGTCTGGAGCATCTTCAGGTCGACCTGGACCACGACCTGGCGGAGCTGATGCGGGACGCGTGCTGAGCTCCTCGGTGCGCCCGCTCGCCGTCCTTCGGTCCGACGGCGCGTGCGGCCATCCGTGGCCGGTCGCGCCCACTCGGCGGAGTCCGGACAGGGTCACGACCCCGCCTCCCTTCAGGACTTCTGACGGCCCCCGCCCAGCAGCCCGTTGAGCTCCCCGTAGTCGAGGCCGACGGCCAGTGCCTCGTACGTTCCCGCGTCGAGCAGCTCCCGTGCGGCGCGGCGGACCAGGGCGTGGGCGGCCTGCGCGATGCCCGAGCCGACACTGATCCGGGCGACGCCGAGGGCGGCCAGTTCGGTGACCGTGGGCGCACCCGGGCCGGCCATCACGTTCAGCGGGCCCTCGATGCCCTCGGCGAGCGCCTTCACCGTCACCGGGTCGACGGCCCCGGGGACGAACACGCCGTCCGCTCCGGCGGCGAGAAACGCTGCGGCCCGCTCCAGGGTCTCCTCCAGGCCTCCGGCGCCGCGCAGATACGTGTCCACGCGCGCGTTGACGAACAGCGGCACCCCGGCCGCCTCGGCGGCCTCCCGCGCGGCGGCGATGCGCGCCGCCTGCTCGGCGACCGGGCGCAGCGGGGCGTCTCCGCCATACAGGCCGTCCTCGATGTTGACGCCGACGGCGCCCGCCGCCAGCACCGCCCTGATCGTGTCGCCGACGCCCGCGGCGTCATCGGCGTACCCGGTCTCGATGTCCGCGCTCACCGGCACGGTCACCGCGTCCGCGATCCGGGTCAGGGCCGCGAGGGCGTCACCGGCGGAGAGCCGGTCGCCGTCGGCGGCGCCCAGCTCCCAGGCCAGCCCGGCGCTCGTGGTGGCGACGGCCGCGGCCCCCGCGTCCTCGACGAGCCTCGCGCTGGCGACGTCCCAGACGTTGGGCAGCACCAGCGGACGACCGGGCACATGCAGGGAACGGAAGGCCAGGGCCTGCTCACGCGGCGATGTCTTGTTCGTCATGCCGACAAGTCAACCAGCGCGCGGAGGCCGGTGGCTGGCGGAAATCCGACATGCGGGTGGAGCGACAAGGGCGAGGGGGACCGGGGACGTACTCCGCGCTTTTAAATGCGTTGACGCTCTCACGAGCCCCCCCGTACGGTGTTCAACGCTTCTGTTGCCGCCGGGAGGAGAAGGACGTTGCTCGTCTGAGGTCTTGAGACACCGCGTCACACAGCGCTGTCTGTGCCTGTGTGCGCCGCGTGCGACCTCGGCGTTCGAGCCGTCCTTTCGGTGCGGAGCTTCTCTTCCCTCCGTTCGCGGACCGTCGCCTCATGCGGTGTCTCACACGCGTTGCCCGACGCCCATCCCCCTGAGCAACCGCGAGGCCCGCATGGCACCTTCCATCACCTGTACGTCCCTGTCCTTCTGCTGGCCCGACGGCACCTCCGTCTTCGACGACCTCCAGGTCGCCTTCGCCGCCGGCAGGACCGGACTCGTCGGAACCAACGGCTCCGGGAAGTCGACCCTGTTGAAGCTGATCGCCGGTGAACTCACCCCGGCTTCGGGCACCGTACGCGTCGCGGGAGCGGTCGGCCATCTTCCGCAGAACGTGGCGCTCGACACCGCACTGCGGGTCGACGAGGCCCTCGGCATCGCCGCCCAGCGCGCCGCGCTGCACGCCATCGAGGCGGGCGACGTGGCGGAGAAGCACTTCACGACCGTCGGCGACGACTGGGACGTGGAGGAGCGCGCCGAGGCGGTACTCGGCGAACTCGGGCTCGCCCACATCGGGTTGGACCGCACCATCGGCGAGGTCTCCGGCGGCGAGTCCGTCCTGCTGCGGCTGGCCGCGCTGCTGCTGCGCCGCCCGGACGTGCTGCTGCTCGACGAACCCACCAACAACCTCGACCTGTACGCGCGCAGACGGCTGTACGCGGCGGTCGAGGCGTGGCCGGGGGTCATGGTCGTGGTCAGCCACGACCGGGAACTGCTCGACCGTGTCGACCAGATCGCCGATCTGCGCGCCGGGGAGATCACCTGGTTCGGCGGCACCTTCTCCGCGTACGAGGAGGCACTGGCCGTCGAACAGGAGGCGGCGGCGCGCATGGTGCGCGTCGCCGAGGCCGATCTGCGCAAGCAGAAACGTGAACTGACCGAGACACAGGTGAAGTTGGCGCGCCGCAAGCGGTACGGGCAGAAGATGTGGGACAACAAACGCGAACCGAAGATCGTCATGGGGGCGCGCAAACGGGCCGCACAGGAGTCGGCGGGCAAGCACCGTCTCCTGCACGAGGAGCGGCTCGCCGAGGCCCGGGAAAGACTGGACGAGGCGGTCGAGGCGGTGCGGGACGACGACGAGATCCGCGTCGACCTGCCGTACACGGCGGTACCGCCGGGGCGGTCCGTCCTGACGCTGCGGGACCTGGAGCTGGCGTACGGCGCCCGTGTGCACGGCGGCCTGGAACTGCGCGGTCCCGAGCGGATCGCGCTGATCGGGCGCAACGGTGCGGGCAAGACCACGCTGCTGCGCACCATCGCGGGCGAGTTGGACCCGGTGGCGGGCGAGGCGACGGCGCATGTGCCGCTGCGCTTCCTGCCGCAGCGGCTCGACGTCCTCGACGACGGGCTGACGGTCGTGCAGAACGTGGCCCGGTTCGCACCCGCCGCCACCAACAACCGGATCCGGGCACGCCTGGCCCGCTTCCTGTTCCGCGGTGGCCGGGCCGACCAGCCGGCCGGAACCCTGTCGGGCGGCGAGCGCTTCCGCGCCGCCCTGGCCGCGCTGATGCTCGCCGAGCCCGCGCCGCAGCTGCTGATGCTGGACGAGCCGACCAACAACCTCGACATGGCGAGCGTGCGGCAGCTCACCACGGCCCTGGAGTCGTACCAGGGCGCGCTGGTCGTGGCGAGCCACGACCTGCCGTTCCTGGAGTCGATCGGCATCACACGCTGGCTGCTGCTCGACGGAGAGCTGAAGGAGACCACGCCGAAGGCCGTCGGGGAGTCCGACCGGCCCTGACCGGGGCCGCGTCCGGTTCGCACGGTGGCGGAACCCGGGGCTTTGTCCCCGGGTTCCGGCCCTGCATGATGGCGGGCGACATCATCAGCCGAGACGGAGTTCCGCACGTGCCCAGCAAGAAGGCCCTCATCCGCCGACCCAGCCCGCGCCTTGCCGAGGGGCTGGTGACCCACATCGAGCGGGAGAAGGTCGACGTCGATCGCGCGCTCGAGCAGTGGGAGGCGTACGCGCGGACGCTGCGCGAGCACGGCTGGGAGACGATCGAGGTGGAACCGGCCGACGACTGCCCGGACTCGGTGTTCGTCGAGGACACGGTCGTGATGTACAAGAATGTCGCACTGATCACACGACCGGGTGCCGAGTCACGGCGCGAGGAGACGGCGGGCGTCGAGGAGGCCGTGGCCCGGCTGGGCTGTTCGGTGAACTGGGTCTGGGAACCGGGCACCCTCGACGGGGGTGACGTCCTGAAGATCGACGACACGATCTACGTCGGCCGCGGCGGACGCACCAACGCGGCCGCCGTCCAGCAGATGCGCGCGGTGTTCGAACCACTGGGCGCCCGGGTGGTCCCGGTGCCCGTCACCAAGGTGCTGCACCTGAAGTCGGCGGTCACCGCACTGCCCGACGGCACGGTCATCGGCCATGTGCCGCTGGTGGACAAGCCGTCGCTGTTCCCGCGCTTCCTTCCGGTGCCGGAGGAGTCCGGGGCGCACGTCGTGCTGCTCGGCGGCGACAGGCTGCTCATGGCGGCCGACGCGCCGAAGACGGCGGACCTGCTCGCCGACCTCGGCCATGAACCGGTCCTGGTGGACATCAGCGAGTTCGAGAAGCTCGAGGGATGTGTGACGTGCCTTTCGGTGCGGCTGCGGGAGTTGTACGACTGACCGGCCGAGGCGGCCACCCGTTCGTCCCCGTCGACCTCGCGTCGGCGGGGACTTCAATATGCCCGGAAAGAGCCTCCCCCTCGGGGTCGTCCGGGCGTACGGGCGGGGCTTTTACAGCGTGCTTAACCTACGGCTTCGTAACCTACGGATTCGTAGGCTACAAATTCGTAGCCTACGATCCCGTAAGTTCCGGCACCGCTCGCCGGCTGCACCACTGTTCCTCCCTGTCTCCCTGGAGTTCCTGTGACGCCCACCTCTCCCCACCTCGGCAGCCCCTCCGTCTGGACCGACGCGCGGCTGCTGTACGCCCTGGAGGAAGTGGTCGAGAACGAGCTGAACCGGCACCTGAAGGTCGCCAAGGACTGGATGCCGCACGAGTACGTCCCCTGGGGCGACGGCCGCAACTTCCCGGGCTTCTTCGAGGACGGCGTGGCCTGGGAGAAGGAGCAGTCGAAGGTCACCGATATCGGCCGGATCGCGCTGGTCGTCAATCTTCTGACGGAGGACAACCTCCCCAGCTACCACCACGAGATCGCCACACTGTTCGGCCGCGACGGCGCTTGGGGCACCTGGGTGCACCGCTGGACGGCGGAAGAGGGCCGGCACGGCATCGTGATGCGGGACTACCTGCTCGCCTCCCGCGCGGTCGACCCCGACCAGCTGGAACGTTTTCGTATGGCGCACATGAGTGAGGGCTTCGAGTCGGACAACCGGCACTCGATGCTGCACTCCGTCGCCTACGTCGCCTTCCAGGAGCTGGCCACCCGCATCTCGCACCGTAACACCGGCCACCAGTCCGGCGACCCCGTCTGCGACCGGATGCTGGCCCGCATCGCGACCGACGAGAACCTGCACATGGTGTTCTACCGGAACCTGCTGAAGGCCGCGTTCGAGATCGCGCCCGACCCGACCATGCAGGCGGTGCGGGACGTCGTGGTGGGCTTTCGCATGCCCGGCCACGGCATCCCCGGCTTCGAGCGTGCCGCCGCGCAGATGGCGATCGGCGAGGTGTACAACCTGCGCATCCACCACGACGACGTACTCCAGCCGGTGCTCCGCTTTCTGAAGGTCCTGCAGATCGACGGCCTGGGCCCCGAAGGCCTCCGGGCTCAGCAGGAACTCGGCCTGTTCATGGACGGCCTCGACACCGAGGCCACGCGGTTCGACGAGAAGCTGGCCGCCCGCAAGGCCCGGATGGCGGCCAGGGACGAGGCGTAACCGCGCCGAGTACTCGCATCCGAGTCCGTATCCGCCTCCGGATCCGCCGCAAACGCCACCTCGCGCCACCCTGTTCGCCGCACTGAGGCATCCCTCAGCATGCATATGCCGGGTGGACGTCCGCGCGGGCCAACCCGCCCGGCCTGTCCCTGTCGTACGCCTGGTCGGGCCGGGTGGCGCCCCTGGAGCGGGTCATGACGAATGCGATGTGGATGCGAGGCGTCCAGTGGCTGGCCGCCGCCGCACCGGACCCGCCCGCCTGCGCACAGCAGTGGGAGCGGGGCGACGGCACGGTGCTGCTGGAGGCCGGACGCCACTGGGACGTGGTGAGCGTTCCGCGTCGGCTGGGGCTGCTCGTCCTGGACATTCTGTGGGACGACCCGCTGCGGACACCGGGACCGACGCTGGTGGACTCGGCGGCGCTCAGGGTGGGTTTCTTCGTGCCGCCGGATCCGCCCGGTCACTGGGCGGGCGCCGGGGTCCGCCATGCGAGCAGGGGTGCCTGGGTCGCCGTGCCCCCTCCCTACCGGCCCGCCGGTTCCCTGGAGTGGATCGTCCCGCCCGACGGAAGCGGGCTGCTGCATTCCCCGGTGGTCCTGCGGCGGGCGCTGCGCCGGGCGGGCGAGACGCTCGCCGTACTGGCAACCGTCAGCGAGGACTGACCCCCGACCCTCCCCCGGTCACAGGGGTCCCAGGTCCTAGGCGGCCTCGTAGTGGTGGGCGTCCGCACCGCGCCACTTCACCCACGCCGGATCGTCGAGCAGGTCCTCGGCGTCGGGCAGCCCGGCCCGGCCGAGGAACTCGATCACGTCCTCGTCGGAGAACGCCACTCCCAGGCTCTCCCCGCGCGCGGTAACCCGGCGGCCGCCGGTGCCCGACGGCGGGTGAACGATGACAGGAGCCCGTCCGGACATGTCTCCAGCATCGTCCCGGGCGTCCGGCCGCGCATCCGGACGGGTGCGACTCTCACTTGCTGTACGGCGTCCGCCTCAGCTGCAGCCGCTCCTTCTCGGAGAGCCCGCCCCAGACGCCGAACCGTTCGTCGTGGGTGAGCGCGTATTCGAGACACGCGGCACGACTCTCGCACAGCCCGCAGATACGCTTCGCCTCCCGCACCGAACTGCCCGGCTCGGGGAAGAAGAAATCGCCCCCCGTCTGCGCACAGAGCGCCTGGTCCTGCCAGGGGATGTCGGACGCGATGATCGCTTCTATGTGCATGGCCGAGATCGTGCCGCGCGGCGAAAAACGTTCGATCAACACGTGATCAATGACGGGCCGGCCGTCCCCGAGGTCCGCCGCGACCGGGGACGACGCCCCACGACCTCGCAGGCTCGACGTCGTGCGGCACGGCCTCGCAGGACTCCCGTCCTCGTGCGGCCCTGTCCTCGTGCGGCTCCCGATGATGTCCTCGCCTCATCGCGCCGCGCACGGCGGCGCGCCGAGAAAACCATGACGGGAGCGGACGCTGTCGATCACCCGTCGTCACAGGAACCCGCCGTGTCATTCCGGCGGCGATTGTCAGTGGGGGGTGGAAGACTCGGCAGAGCAGGCACCGGGAACCCTCGAAGGAGGGCAGAGATGCTCACCACCCGTTTCGTCAACGGCGCTCCGAACTGGCTCGACATCGGCACCCCGGACATCGACGGCGCCAACTCCTTCTACGGTGGTCTCTTCGGCTGGCAGTTCCAGTCGGCGGGCCCCGACGCCGGCGGCTACGGCTTCTTCCAGCTGTCCGGCAGGACCGCGGCCGGCGGCATGCAGACCACCCCGGAGCAGGGGCCGCCGTCCTGGACCGCCTACTTCCAGAGTGCCGACGCGGAGGCCACCGCCAAGGCGGCCGAGCAGTCCGGTGGCAGCGTGCTCATGCGGCCCATGGACGTGATGGGTGAGGGTCACATGGCCGTCCTCGCCGACACGGCCGGCGTGCCGTTCGGCATCTGGCAACCGGGCCGCACCAAGGGCATCGAGGTGGCCGGCGACCCGGGCTCGCTGTGCTGGGTCGAGCTGTACACGCCGGACATCGCCCGCGCCGCCGCGTTCTACCGCCAGGTGCTCGGCTGGGAGACCGAGGGCGTCCCCTTCCCCGGCGGCACGTACACGTGCATCAACCCGGAGGGCGGCGGCCGGGACGACATGTTCGGCGGCCTCGTCCCGCTGGCCGACGACCCCACGCAAGCGGAGGCCGGTGCGCACTTCCTGCCGTACTTCGAGGTCACGGACGTGGACGCCATGGTGAGCAAGGCGCAGGAGCTGGGCGGGAGCGTCCGGACGCCCGCGACGGACATCGAAGGGGTGGGCCGTATCGCCGGGCTCGCCGACCCGTACGGAGCCCGCTTCGCAGTGATCAAGAGCGCACCGCCGCAGCCGCAGCAGAGCTGACGCCGGTCGGTCCCGGGCGCGGTGCCGGGGCTCCTGTTCGCACGCTCCGCGCTCCGCTTCCACCCGCCCCGAGGCGGTTCCCAGGCTGTCACTTCTTGAACGCGAAAAATTTTTGAGAGCGCTCTCAGTCATAACCCTTGACGCTTCAACTCCCCCTGGGAACAGTGGGACCACTCCTCTCCCCCCCACATCCCAGGAGCCCTTCGTGATATCGCGCCGAGCGTTTCTGTCCGCGGCCACCGCGGCCGTCACCTCCCCCGCCTGGTCGGCCGCCCTCGCCCCCACCACCGCCAAGGCAGCCCCCGCCACCTGTCAACTCGCCCTCCGCAACGCCTCGTTGCCGGGCACGGTCCGGGCATACGTCACGGGACACGAGCAGTCGACCGGCAACTGGATGCTCCTGCGCGCCGACGGCAGCGTCTACCGGCCGGGCTCCCCCGCCGCGCCGCACACCCCGCTCCCCGTCGACTGTGCGATCCCCCTGGGCCCTGCGGGCTCATCTCCCACCGTGCTGACGCTTCCCCAGATGTACGGTGCCAGGATCTACTTCGTGCGGGACGCCACCCTCGACTTCTTCCTCAACCCGGGCCCGGCCCTGGTGGAGCCCGCCTTCGCCACCCCCGCCGACCCCAACTACGGCAAGACCTGGTCGTTCTGCGAGTTCACCTTCAACTCGGCGCAGTTGTACGCGAACATCAGCTATGTCGACCTGGTGACCGCCCTCCCGATCGGGCTCACCCTGGAGGGGGACGCCACCCACACCGTCGCACCACTCCCCGACGGCGCCGTGGACAGGATCGCCTCGGACCTTTCGGCCCAGGCCGCGAAGGACGGGCAGCCCTGGGACAAGCTGGTGATCCACGGCTCGGACGGCAAGGTGCTACGGGCCGTCTCCCCGCAGAACCTGATGGCGCCGTACTTCGACCGGCCCGACCGGATGCCGTTCCGCGACCTGTGGACCGCCTACATCGACCAGGTCTGGGCGAAGTACCGCGCCACGGACCTGAGGATCGACCTCCAGGGCGGCCGGGGCGTGTTCACCGGCCGCGTCACCGGTGACACGCTCACCTTCACGGGCGGGCACACCTTCTCCAAGCCCACTTCCAGGGACGTCTTCACCTGCGACCACGGGCCGTTCGCCAACAACCCGGGGGACCCCGACGACAGGAAGGCCCTCCTCGCGCGTCTCGCGGCCGGCTTCAACCGCTCGCTGATGCTCACCCACCCGGACCAGCCGAACGGCCTGACCAGCGCGGACTACTACCAGGGCGAGGTGACCAACCACTGGGCGCGTGTCGTGCACGCGAACTCGCCGATCGGGTACGCCTTCCCGTACGACGACGTGCGTCCGGACGGCCGGCCGGACGTCTCGGGGGCGGCGTACGACGGGAACCCACGCCGATTCACGGTGACGGTCGGTTCATGACCGTCGCGTCACGCCGACGCCCGCCGTACCAGCGTCGTCGGCAGCACCACGCTCGACGGCGCGCCGCCCACTGCCTGCCCGTCACCCCGCCGGTCGAGGCCGCGCAGCAGGAGCCGGGCCATCAGACCGCCCATCTCCTCGATGTCCTGGCGGACCGTCGTCAGCGGCGGGTCGGTCTGTTCGGCGACCGGCAGCATGTCGTCGAAGCCGATGACGGCGACGTCGTCGGGCACCCGGCGGCCCTTCTCGCGCAGCACCCGCAGGGCGCCCGAGGCGCTCAGGTCGTTGGCGGCGAACACGGCGTCCAGGTCCGGGCGGCGGCGCAGCAGCTCCCGCATCGCCCGTTCGCCGCCCGCCGGCGTGAAGTCCCCCTCCACGACGAGGCCCGGGTCGGCGTCGACCATCACGTCGCGGAACCCGTCGAGTCGGTCCACTGCGGACGTCTGGTCCAGGGCGCCGGTGATGTGCGCGATACGGCGGCGGCCGAGCCCCACGAGATGGCGCACGGCCTCGCGGGCACCGCCGCGGTTGTCGCTGTCGACGTAGACGGCGCTGCGGGTGCCGTCGCCCCAGCCCGGCCGCCCGCCGAACACGGTGGGCACTCCGGCCCGCTGCACCAGCTCGGGCAGCGGGTCGTCGAGGTGCAGTGAGAAGACGAGCGCGCCGTCGACGTGCCCGCCGGCGAGATAGCGGCCGACCCGGGCGTGGTCGGCGCGGCCCTCCGTCAGCAGCAGGACGAGCTGGGAGTCGTGGGCCGTCAGTTCCTTGCTGATGCCGCGTAGTTGCAGGGCGAAGAAGGGGTCCGCGAAGACCCGGGTCTCCGGCTCTGCGATCACGACGGCGACCGCGTCGTGCCGCCTGGTGACCAGGCTGCGCGCGGCCTGGTTCGGCACGTACCCGAGTTCCGCCACGGCGCGGCGCACCCGCTCGACGAGGGGTTCGCGCACTCCGTCGCCGCCGTTGACGACGCGGGACACCGTGGCCCGGGAGACCCCGGCCCGGGCAGCCACGGCCTCCAGCGTGGGGCGCGGCGCGGTCTCGGTCACGTGGGGCTCCTCCTCGGCGGTTGCCGATCAGGATAGCCCCGGCCGCCCCACCGTTGAGAGCGCTCCCAGATCTAGTGCTTGTGCGACGAATCGTCGTATTCGGGGATCGTCCCGTCCTCTCTCCGCACGAGGAACAGCCCGGCCATCCCCTTGTCGGAGTGCCTTTGGACGTGGCAGTGGTACATCCACGCGCCCGCGCCGCCCGACTCGCCCGCGATGACCTGGAAGCCGAAGGAGACACCGGGACCGGCGACCCTGGTGTCGATGAGCGGGCTCGAGTCCTCGGGGCCGGCGAGCAGTCCCGTGCGGTTGTCCGCCCACCGGTGACCGTGCAGGTGGAACGTGTGGAAGTCGTCCCCGTGCGTGATCATCACGAACTCGACGCGCTCCCCAACGACGGCCTCGAAGGTGGGCCCGGAGTGCCCCTTGCCGTTGTTGATCGACGTCTCGTTGAACACGAGGGTGTGGGTGGTGTCGGGGAGGATGTCGCCCTGACGGCGCACGATCAAGGCCCCGAACAGGCCCGCGTGTACGCCACCGGTGCCGTGCGAGGTGCCGACGGCGTGGTCGTGGTAGTGCCAGTAGCCCGCGCTGCCCTCCCGATAGGTGCCGTCGTTGCGACGGCCGGGGGCGTGCGTCTTCCACACGTAGGTGCGTTTGCGGCCGGGTTTCACGAGGCTTTCGGTGAGCTTCGTCCCGTCGTTGCTGATCGTGTAGTCCACCCCGTGGACATGCAGGCCCGCCGAGACGTCCAGCCGGTTCTCGAACTCGATGTACAGCGTGTCGCCCTCGACCAGCTCGATCACCGGGCCCGGGATGGTCGCCTTCTTGCCTGCGAGGCCGTAGCCCATCCGTCCGTTACCGAGCTCCGCAGCGAAGAGCTTGATGTGCCTCTCCTTGCCACCGGCGGGCGCCGTCCGCGGCCCACCGTCCGCGAAAGCCTCGGGAGCGAGTGACAACGATGTCGCGACGGCGGCGCCACCGATCAGCATCCGTCGGTGAAAGCTGCGTCTGTCCATGCGGAACTCCCCATCCTCGTACGCAATTCATGGAGAAGAGCCGCTGGGGCGAACAATGGACCGGTAGCGGCACAGCGCGAGCTTATCCACACAAAGAAGACATTCTTTGTATTGACGACATACCGACATATAAGTGTCATGTGACGGGTGACGTCCGCGCGGGTCAGGGGGACGTCACAACACATCAGGAGGCGGCCGGACCCTCAGGGGTCTCCGGCTTGCGCTCCCGCCGTGCCCGGCTCGGCTGCACGCGCTTCGGCTCGCCCGGCATCTTCGGGTACTCGGGCGGATAGGGCAGGTCGCCGAGTCCGTGGTCGTGTTCGTCACGGCGGGCGAGTTCGAGGAGCGCCTCGAGGGAGAAGGCGCGGTCGTCCATGTCCGCGTGGACGTCACCCAGTTGGGCGAACCGGCGGGGCATGGTCGCGAGGTCGAAGTCGCGGGGTTCCGCGTCGTCGACCTCCTCCCAGCGCAGCGGCGCCGACACGGGAGCGTGGGGCCTCGGGCGTACCGAGTAGGCGGAGGCGACGGTGCGATCACGGGCGGTCTGGTTGTAGTCCAGGAAGATCTTCTCGCCCCGCTCCTCCTTCCACCAGGCGATGGTCACGTGCTCGGGCATCCGCCGCTCCATCTCGCGCCCGACGGCGATCGCGGCGCGGCGCACCTGGGTGAAGGTCCAGCGGGGCTCGATGGGCACGAAGACGTGCAGGCCGCGGCCGCCGGAGGTCTTGGGCCAGCCACGCAGCCCGCCGTACTCGTCGAGGACGGCGCGCAGTTCATGGGCGGCGCGCACCGCGTCGGCGTAGTCGGTGCCGGGTTGCGGGTCGAGGTCGATGCGCAGTTCGTCGGGGCGGTCGACGTCGGCGCGGCGCACCGGCCACGGATGGAAGGTGAGCGTGCCGTACTGCGCGGCCCAGACGACGGCACCGGCCTCGGTCGGGCACATCTCGTCGGCGCTGCGGCCGCTGGGGAAGGTGATGTGCGCGGTGGGGATCCAGTCGGGCATGCTCTTGGGCGCCCGCTTCTGGAAGAACCACTCGCCGGTCACCCCGTCCGGGTAGCGCTCCAGGGTGGTGGGTCGGTCGCGCAGGGCGCGCAGGATGCCGGGCCCGACGGCCATGTAGTACTGCGCGAGGTCGAGCTTGGTGAAGCCACGCTCCGGGAAGAAGACCTTGTCCGGGCTGGACAGCCGTACCGTCCGGCCCGCCACCTCCAGCTCCACCGCATCGCCCATGCGAGCCACGGTAGGCGCCCGCCCCCCTCCTCGCACACCGGGCGAACCGCCTCGCCGGGCAGCAGAATCGAAGGCATGGACCTGCCGGTGATGCCCCCCGTGAAGCCGATGCTCGCCAAGCCCGTGGCGGCGATCCCGCCCGACATGCAGTACGAGGCGAAGTGGGACGGCTTCAGGGCCATCGTGTTCCGCGACGGCGTGGAGGTGGAGCTGGGCAGCCGTACGGGAAAGCCGCTGACCAGGTATTTCCCCGAGCTGGCTGAGGCGCTGAGGGCGCGGCTGCCCGAGCGGTGCGTGGTGGACGGGGAGATCGTGATCGCACGGGAGGGCCGCCTGGACTTCGACGCCCTGACGGAGCGGATCCATCCGGCGGACTCGCGGGTACGGATGCTGGCGCAGAAGACCCCGGCGTCGTTCGTGGCGTTCGATCTGCTGGCGCTGGGCGACGACTCGCTGCTCGACGTTCCGCTGGGTCAGCGGCGCGCCCTGCTGGAGCGGGCGCTGTCCGGTGTGCGGCCGCCCGTCCACCTGGCGCCGGCGACGACGGACCGCGCGGTGGCCGAGCAGTGGTTCGAGCAGTACGAGGGCGCGGGCCTGGACGGGGTGATCGCCAAACCGCTCTCCCTGCCCTACCGTTCGGACGAACGCGTGATGTTCAAGGTGAAGCACGAGCGCACGGCGGACGTCGTGGTGGCGGGCTACCGCTTCCACAAGAGCGGCCCGGTCGTGGGGTCGCTGCTGCTCGGGCTGTACGACGACCGGGGCGCGCTCCAGCACGTGGGGGTGTCGGCCGCGTTCCCGATGAAGCAGCGGGAGCGGCTGGTGGAGGAGCTGGAGCCGCTGAGGATGGACGATGTCGCCCAACATCCCTGGGCGGCCTGGTCGGACGAGGACGCGCACGAGACGGCCCGGCTGCCGGGGGCGCCGAGCCGCTGGTCGGGGAAGAAGGACCTGTCGTGGGTGCCGCTGCGGCCGGAGCGGGTGGCGGAGGTGGCGTACGACCACATGGAGAACGGCGAGCGCTTCCGGCACACCGCACGCTTCCGCCGCTGGCGCCCGGACCGCACCCCCGAGAGCTGTACGTACGCGCAGTTGCAGGAGCCGGTCCGCTATGACCTCGCGGAGATCCTCGGCGTCCCGGACTGACCTCCGGTGGACGTTGACCCTCCGGCGGACGGCACTCGGCGGCGTTGCCCGGCGACGGGCGCGGATGACGTCCGCCTGCGGGAGCGGGTGCGGGTGACACTCGCCGGCGGGGGCGGGTACGGGTGACACCCACCGACGAAGGCGGGTGCGGATGACGCCCGCCCGGCCGTGAAGGGCTGTCCGAGGCTACGCTCTGCGCGCCAGCCGGCGTTCGATCGCCGCTCCCGCGTCCCGGCGGTCGGGGGCGAGCGCTTGGCGGGCCTCCTCGGGCGAGCCGAACCCCAAAGCGGCCGCGATCGCCTCCCAGGCGACGCCGCCCGCGAGCAGCGCCTCCACCGCGGCACCGACGGCGACGCCCGCCTCATGGCGGGCCCGGTCCAGTTCGGTGAGGGTGCGCAGCAGGTCGGGTGCCGTCGCGGCGTCCGCGAGGCCGCTCTGGGCCGCGTGCCGTGCCTGGTCGGCGGTGACCCACCAGTCCGCGGAGGTGTGCGGGGAACGGGTGGCGAGGGTCCGGTCCACGGTGTGCCGCCTTCCTTCGCGGATACGCGTCTGGGAGCCGCGAGGCACCTCAGTCTAGGTCCGCCGATCCGGAATGCGGTGGTCACCATCCGCTGAACGGACCAGCGGGCCGCGCCCGGGCCCACCCTCCGAGCGGTGGACCGGCCCACGTTTCTCCGCGGACTCCTGGCTCCCCGGACCGTGGGTCAGGCCTTGGCCGCGAGGGGTTCCGCCGGGTTGCGCAGGCACTCGGCGGCGTCCGCGACACGCCGGATGAGGTCCAGGAAGAGGGTCTGTTCCCCAGGGGTGAGCGGGGCCAGGAAGACCTGGTTCATCCGGGCCGTGCGCACGGTCAGCTTGCGGTGCGTCCGCACACCGTCCTCCGTCAGGCGCAGCAGGAAGCGGCGGCCGTCCTGCGGGTCGCGCACCTTGTCGAGGAGACCGCGCCGGCCGAGCCGGCTGATCACCTCGGCGATCGTGGACCGGTCGAGGCCCACCCGCTCCCCCACCGTGCGCTGGTCGAGTCCCGGCTCGGCGACGAGCGCGTTCAGGACCGCGAACTGCGGCGAGGTGATCTCCTCCGAGACCATCGTGTTCCACAGCAGGTAGTGCGCCTGCTGCAGCCGCCGGGCCAGGTGCCCGGGGTGGGCGGAGAGATCCACCGCGGCCATGAGCGCTCCTCAGCGTCCGTCCGTCATACTTCGGGTATTCCATCGGTGCACTGAACAATACCGCCTGCACCCCACCCCGGCCCATGGAGTGCATCTACCGATCGCCCTGGACTCTTGACGACTCAGGCGTCGGGTGGCAGCGTGAGTGAGACCTCGAATAAATAGTCAGTGCGCTGAGCAATTCGGCGGTCCTCGTGGTTTCGAAGACGGGATGGGGCTTCACGGATGGACAAGGTGGTCGCCACGGCCCTGGAGGCGGTGCCCGACGTGCCGGACGGCGCGTCGGCGGCGGTGGGCGGGTTCGGCGCCGCCGCCCTGCTGCCGGCCGACGAGGAGGGCCTTGGGGCCATTGGGCGCGAGCCCCTGACCCGGGTCGCGGCGACGGACGTGTCGGCCATCGACCCGCATTACTTCGGCCTGGCCGCCGTCGAGGCGGTGGGCCGCGCCCTGACCAAGGCGGGCAGAAGCTTCGACGACCTGTCGATCCTCGAGCTCAACGCGGCCTTCGCCGCCCAGGTCCTCGGCTGCCTCGCCGAATGGCCCGGGTTCGACCCGGCGATCCTCGACCCGCAGGGCGGTGCCATCGCCCTCGGCCACCCGCTCGGCGCCTCCGGCGCCCGCCTCGCCGGCACCGTCGCCCACCAGCTCGCCCGCAGCGGCTCCGGCACCGGCGTCGCCACCCTGTGCATCGGCGTGGGCCAGGGCCTCGCCCTCGTCCCCGAACGCTAAGGAAGCATGAAGAACCCCATGCCACTCACTCAGCAGGACATCGACCTCGAGATCGCGGCCGAGCACGCCGCCTACGAGAAGCGGGTCGCCGACGGCGGGCCGGTCGAACACCATCCGCGCCGCGACTACGCGCCCTACCGTTCCTCGGTGCTGCGGCACCCCAAGCAACCGCCGGTCACCATCGACGTCAGCAAGGACCCGGAGCTGGTGGAGCTGTCCTCCCCTGCCTTCGGCGAGCGGGACATCACCGAGATCGACAACGACCTCACCCGGCACCACCGGGGCGAGCCCATCGGGGAACGGATCACCGTCTCGGGCCGTCTGCTCGACCGCGACGGACGTCCGATCCGCGGCCAGCTCATCGAGATCTGGCAGGCGAACGCGGCCGGCCGGTACGCGCACCAGCGCGAGCAGCACGACGCGCCGCTCGACCCGAACTTCACGGGCGTCGGCCGCACCCTCACGGACGACGACGGCTTCTACCGTTTCACCACCATCCAGCCGGGCCCGTACCCGTGGCGCAATCACGTGAACGCCTGGCGCCCGGCCCACATCCACTTCTCGCTCTTCGGCACGGCGTTCACGCAGCGGCTCGTGACGCAGATGTACTTCCCGAACGACCCACTGTTCCCCTACGACCCGATCCTGCAGTCCGTGACGGACGACGCCGCCCGGCAGCGCCTGGTCGCGACGTACGACCACAGCCTGTCGGTACCGGAGTTCTCGCTCGGCTACCACTGGGACATCGTGCTCGACGGCCCGCACGCCACCTGGATCGAGGAAGGACGCTGACCTGCCATGACGAGGATCGAAACGAGCAGTCCGGAGAGCGTTCTGCCCACCCCGTCGCACACGGTCGGCCCCTTCTACGGGTACGCGCTGCCGTTCCCGGGCGGCGGTGACATCGCGCCGATCGGCCACCCGGACACCGTCACCGTCCAGGGGTACGTCCTCGACGGCGAGGGCAACCCGCTGCCGGACGCCTTCGTGGAGCTGTGGGGCCCGGACCCCGAGGGCGGCATACCGGCCACCGACGGCTCGATCCGCCGCGATCCGGCGACCGGCGGCTACCTGGGCCGCAACGGGGTCGAGTTCACTGGCTGGGGCCGCGTCCAGACCGATGCCAACGGCCACTGGTACGCCCGTACGCTGCGGCCGGGCGCCCGTGGGCGCAGCGCCCCGTACATCAGCGCCTGTGTGTTCGCGCGCGGCCTGCTGATGCACCTGTTCACGCGGATCTACCTCCCCGGGGACGAGGTGGCGCTCGCCGCGGACCCGCTGCTCGCCCAGCTGGAGCCGGAGCGCCGCGACACGCTGATCGCGGCGGACGGGGGCAACGGCACGTACCGTTTCGACATCCGCCTTCAGGGCGAAGGCGAGACGGTCTTCCTGGAGTTCCGGTGACCTCTGCAGAGTCCGGCACCGGCCTGCTCGCCCCCGGGTGGGCCGGCTCCCCCGCCGCGTCCGCGACGAGCGACAGCGCGTATCTGGGGGCGCTGCTCGACGCGGAGGCGGCACTGACCCGTGCGCAGGCCGGGCTGGGGCTGGTACCCGAGGAGGCGGCGACGGCGGTGGCCGCGGCGGCCCGGTCCGGTCGCTTCGACGTCCGGGACATCGCGTTGCGGGCCCGGGACGGCGGCAATCCCGTCATCCCGCTCGTCGCCGACCTGACGAAGGCGGCCGGTCAGGAGTACGGGCCGTACGTCCACCGGGGCGCCACCAGCCAGGACATCCTGGACAGCGCGACGATGCTGGTCGCCGCGCGCACGCTGGACCTGGTCCTGGCCGATCTGGAGCGTACGCAGGAGGCGCTGGCCCGGCTCGCCGCCCGCCACCGGGACACCGTCCTGCCCGGGCGGACGCTCACCCAGCACGCCGTGCCGACGACGTTCGGGCTGAAGGCGGCCGGCTGGCGGTCACTGGTGCTGGACGCCCGGGACCGGCTACGGGTCGTGCGCGACGGACTGCCCGCTCAACTGGGCGGTGCGGCGGGCACGCTGGCCGCGTTCACCGCATACGGTGCGCAGGACCCGACGGCGCTCGTGGCCGCGTACGCCCGGGAACTCGGCCTGCGCGCACCCGAGTTGCCGTGGCACACCCTACGCACTCCCATCGCCGACCTCGCGGGTGCGCTCGCCTTCACGGCCGGGGCACTGGGCAAGACGGCCACGGACGTCCTCACCCTTTCCCGTACCGAGATCGCCGAGGTCGCCGAGGGCGCGGGCGGCGGCTCGTCCGCGATGCCGCACAAGGCGAACCCGGTACGGGCGACACTGATCTCGGCGGCCGCCCGGCGCGCACCGCAGCTCGCGGCCACTCTCCACGGGTCACTGGCCGCCGAGGACGAGCGCCCGGCCGGAGCCTGGCACGCCGAGTGGGAGCCGCTGCGCGATCTGTTGCGACTGGTGGGGGGCGCCGCGCACGACGCGGTGCACCTGGCCGAAGGCCTCCGGGTCGAGACGGACGCCATGCGGGAACACCTCGGCCTCACCCACGGGTTGATCGTCTCCGAGCGGCTGGCGGCGGAACTGGCGCCGGCGCTGGGCCGCGCCCGCGCCAAGGAGCTGCTCACCGAGGTCGCCCGGCGCGCCCGCACCGAGGGCCGCACGCTCGCCGAACTCCTCGCCGAACACGCCGAGTTGCAGGATGTCGACCTCGACGCACTCACCGACCCGGCCCAGTACACCGGCTCCGCGGGAGCCCTCACCGACCGTGCCCTGGAGCGCTCGTGACCGACAAGCTGCTGCACCACCGCATCGAGGGGCCCGCCACCGCTCCCCCGCTGGTCCTCGGCCCCTCGCTCGGCACCTCCTTCGCCCTGTGGGACGCGGTGGCACCGGAGTTGTCCGTCACGCACCGGGTGATCCGCTGGGACCTGCCCGGCCACGGAGGCTCGGCCCCGGACCTCATCGGGCCCGGCGCGACGGTCGCCGACCTCGCCGAACCGGTCCTCGCGCTCGCGGACTCCCTGGGCGTCGACCGGTTCGCGTATGCCGGCGTGTCGCTCGGGGGCGCGGTGGGGCTGCACCTCGCCGTGCACCACCCCGAGCGGATCTCGTCACTGGCCGTCATCTGCTCCTCCGCCCACTTCAACGGTTCCAAGCCGTGGGAGGAACGGGCCGCGCTGGTGCGCCGCGAGGGGCTCGCGCCGGTCGCCGCGACGGCCGACTCCCGCTGGTTCACGGCCGGGTTCACCGTGCCCCGGCTGGTGCAGGACCACCGGGAGGCCGATGCGGACGCGTACGCCGCCTGTTGCGACGCGCTCGCCGCGTTCGACATCCGTGACCGGCTGGCGTCGATCACCGCACGGACGCTGCTGATCGCGGGCCGCCAGGACCCGGCGACGCCGCCCGCGCATCTACGGGAGATCGCCGACGCGGTGCCCGGCTCCGCGCTCGTCGAGATCCCGGGCGCCTCGCATCTTGCGCCCGCGCAGTGTCCGAAGGCCGTCCTGGCGGCGATGCGTACGCACCTGACCGGAGCGCCGGAGCGCGGCATGGAGGTGCGCCGCCAGGTCCTGGGCGACGCCCACGTAAACCGGGCGCAGGCGCGCCAGACCCCCTTCACCGCCCGCTTCCAGGACTTCATCTCCCGCTACGCCTGGGGCGAGATCTGGACCGACCCGACACTGTCCCGCCGCGAGCGCAGCATGATCACGCTGACCGCGCTGGTGGCGCACGGCCACTACGACGAGCTGGCCATGCACGTCCGGGCGGCCCGGCGCAACGGTCTGACACCGGAGGAGATCGGCGCGGTGCTGCTGCAGACGGCCGTCTACTGCGGGGTACCGGCGGCGAACTCGGCGTTCGCGGTGGCGCAGCGGGTGCTCGCGGAGGAGGAGGCCGCCGGAGGGTGACCCTGCTGGTCGTAGCTTCAGCAGCACCCCTCACAGCCCGCCCGCGCGTGCCTAGGGTGGAAGCATGTCGACTGTTCTCATCACCGGTGCCACCTCCGGACTCGGCCGGTACGTCGCCTTCGAACTGGCCCGCTCCGGACACGTGGTCCTCGCCCACGGACGTGACGCGGGCCGCACCGACCGGCTCGTCGCGGAGTTGCGCACCGAGGGCGAGGCGCACGGCTTCGTCGCCGACCTCGCCTCGCTCGCCGAGGTGCGACGGCTCGGCGACGAGGTCGCCGCGGCGCACCCCGGGCTGGACGTCCTGATCAACAACGCGGGGGTGGGCAGCGGCGCGCGCGGCTCCGGGCGCGAGGTCGGCGACGACGGCCACGAACTGCGGCTCGCTGTCAACTACCTGGCGCCGGTCGCCCTCACCCGGGCCCTGCTGCCGGTGCTGCGGCAGAACACCCCCGCCCGGATCGTCAACGTGGGTTCGGCGGGCCAGGAGCCCGTGGACTTCGACGACCCGGAGCTGACCCGCGGCTACAGCGGCGTCTCGGCGTACTGCCGCAGCAAGTTCGCCCTGGCCGCGCACACCTTCACGCTGGCTGAGGAGCTCCAGGGCACGGGTGTGTCGGTGAACGTCCTGCACCCCGCGACCTACATGGACACGGCGATGGTCCGCGAGGCGGGGGTCACTCCCTGGAACACGTTGGCGGACGGGGCGGCGGGGGTGCTTGCCTTGGCGACGCAGGAAGTGGGCAGCGGCGGCTACTTCGACGGGACCAGTCCTTCACGGGCGCACGAGAGGGCGTACGACCGGGAGGTGCGCAAGCGCCTGGAAGCGGTCACGGATCAACTGCTGGCCCTGTAGGCGCGGCCCGGCAAGGAGCGCGCGTCACGGCGCTCCGACAGCCTCCAGGGCGTCCCGGGCCCGGATGGCCAACCCGTCCGCCCCACAGGACTCCGCCAGCGCAAGTCCCCGTTCCAGTTCGGGTACCGACCTCGTGGCGATCCCGTACTCGACCAGCGCGGCGGCGTGTTCGTACTGGCAGGGTGAGGCCTCGAGGTACGTCACGGCCTGCGCGGCCAGGCGCACCGCACGCTGCCCGGTCTCGAGCGCGGCAGCCACCCGAAGGGCCTCGCCGATGGCCGTGTCGGTGCCCAGGAGCTCGGCCTGCCGACGGGCAAGGGCGGCCAGATCCGCCGCACGCCGCGGATCGTCGGCGGCCAGTGCCCGCGCGAGGTCCCCCGCCCAGGGGGCCAGCACCGTGTTGTGGCCGCGCCCCGCGCACGCCTTCTCCGCGGCCTCCAGCTCGCCCACGGCCTCCTCGGTCCGCCCGACGGCGAGAAGCAACCGGCCGCGCACGGAACGGGTGTCGGGCAGCACGATCGTGGACGGGTACGGAGGCGCGAAGCCGTACCGCTCGGCGAGGGACCAGGCCTCCTCGACGTGCCCGCGGGCGAGCAGCGTGTCGACGAGGCCGCAGGTCGCCGACCAGTACAGGGGCAGTCCGCGCCCGACGCGCTCGGCGAGGCGCAGCGACTCGCGCAGGGAGGTCTCCGCGTCCCGCAGCCGGCCGCGCCTGCGGTGCGCGAGTCCGACGTAGGCGTGGGCCAGGGCGAGATGACCGCCGCTCCAGCCGGCGGACTCGTACGCGCGCAGGCCCTCCGTGAACAGGCTCTCGGCCCGGTCGAGCCGGTCGCTGTAGGCATAGGCGCTGCCCAGCATGAGCAGAAGTTCGATGCCCCACTCGGTGTCGGTCCAGCCGAGTCCCGGGGCGAGGCGGCCGTTGACGAGGGCGCGGTCGCACACTTGCACGACCTTTTCGGCGTTCTCCCCGTGGGTCATCGCGTCGAAGCCGCGCAGGATGAGCAGGGCGCGCTCGGAGTTGTCCCTGCCGGTGCAGGTGCGGGCGAGTTCGGCCAGCTCGCGGGAGCGTGCCGGGGAGTCCTCCTCGGCCGCGTGGATGCTCTCCCACATGTAGTGGACGGCCTGCAGGCGCATCCGGGAGGGGCCCGGTTCGAGGCGGGCGGCCTCCTCGTCGACGGTGCGGATGGCGTCGTCGAGCTGGTCGTTGTGCAGCAGGGCCTGGGACAGGCGGTGGACGGCGTCCACCCGGTCGTCGCCCTCCAGGCCCGGCAGGGCGAGGGCGGCCTGGAGGTAGTCGATGGTGGTGGCCGGTGAGGTCAGCAGCGTGGCGCAGCCCAGTTCGTAGAGCACGTAGGGGTGGACCTCGGGCGTCGGCGGTTCGGCCAGGGCGCGCTCCAGGCAGCGGCGGGCCGCTTCGGGGGCGCCGACGGCGAGGTGTTCGCGCGCGGCCTGACGCATCTGCTCGACCAGTTCCTCGTCGTCGTCCGGGTGGACTTCGAGGAGGTGGCGGGAGGCGGCCGCCGCGCCGAGCCCGGAGTCGGTGACGACCCGCGCGGCGATGCCGTGCATGGCGGTGCGCAGGCCGTCGGGGATCGAGCGGTAGACGGCGCTGGCGATCAGCGGGTGGACGAACTCCAGCTCCGCGCCGTCCGTCCGGCGGCCCGCCGCATCCGGTGCGGCCAGGATGCGGGCCGCGCTGAGCAGTTCGGCGCAGCGGGCGGCCTCCTCGGGGCGCATGGTGGCGAGTTCGGCCACCAGGTCCAGGGTGATGCCGGTGCCGAGGATGGCCGCGGCCCAGGCGAACCGGGTGGCGTCGATGCCGAGGGTCTCCAGGCGGGCGACGAGGCCGTTGCCGCGGGCCGAGCGGTTCAGGTCGCGCAGCTCGGCGCACGACGCCTCGACCGGGTCGAGCCGGCTGTCCTGCACCTTGGCGAGCAGTTCGACGGTCTCGTACGGGTTGCCGCCGGTCACGGCCCACACCTCGCGGCAGAACGGGGCGTCGGCGTGCGCGCCGACGGTGGCCCGGGTGAGTCCGGCGGTCGCCTCGGGGGTGAGCGCGCTCAGGGTGCTGACCGGGCGACGGGCGGCCGCGGTGATCGCGTCGAGGTGGCGGGCGCCCTCGCCGGACGCCTCGCCGGGGCGGAGGGCCACCACGAGGAGCACGCGCAGGTCGGCGAGGCGTTCGCAGCAGGCGGCCAGCCAGTACAGGGTCTCCTGGTCGGCCCAGTGGGCGTCGTCGACGATGAGGACCAGCGGCCACTCCCGCCGGGCGAGCCGGGAGACGACTTCGACCAGGCCGTCGCACACGCCCTGCGGATCGGCCTGCCGCTCTCCGGGGTCCGCTATGCCGAGGGCGGGGCCCGCGACCTCGTACCAGTCGCCCAGGTACTCCCGCGCCTCCTCCGGCATCAGGGACAGGAGCACGGGCTGGAGCAGTTGCCGTACGACGTGGAAGGGCACGGAGGTGACGGCCTCGCCGCCGCGCGCCCACCAGACCGCGCAGCCGCGCTCCTGCGCGATGCGGCGGGTCTCGGCGAGGAGGGCGGTCTTGCCGATGCCGGCCTCCCCGCTGAACACCAGCAGACTCCCCGACTCCGAGGGCGACGCGTCGTCGCGGAGCGCCTCGACCGCCTCGGTGATGACGGTGAGCTCCGCGTCGCGCTCCCACAGGGAAGCCGAGGCGGCCGCGCCGGGCCGTGCCTCCGTCATCCCGGTACCTCCCCAGGTCGCCCAAACGACGTACGGACATCGAGCCTAGCCGTCCCCGTGCCTCGGTGGAGGGAGGTCGGAGCACCTGTTGCCGTGACGGGTGACACGAGGTACCCCGGGGCGACGCGATCGGGCGCCGACCAGCCGGGGCGCGGGTAATGGACCGTCAAAGTCCGGGCGTGGCAAGCGCATTCTCCACCCTGGCGGCGACGACCGGGTTCCGGCGTGCACGTGCCGCCTTGCGGCCGCTTCGAGTCCGGCACGACGGACACGCGGCGCCGCGGGCCGGCCGGGCGCCGCCGCGCCCGGCCAGTCGAGCGGTCGGGGCGGTCGGGACAGTTCGGGCAGTCGGGTAGTCGGCCAGTCGAGCGGTCGGGGCAGTCGGGCAGTCGGGCAGTCGGCTCACCGTGGGCCGGGTGCCCAGGTCGGGCGCTCTCATCTGCCTTTCACTCCCGCCTCATACCGTGGGGGCATGACGCAGGTGACTCCTCCCGGGTGGTACCCCGACCCGGGGCAGACAAGTGACGGGCCCGCCACCGAGCGCTGGTGGGACGGCAAGGCGTGGACGGACCGGGTCCGCCCCGTGGACGCGGGCGCCTCGTGGGGTCCGCCGGAGCAGCCGCCGGTCGCCGGCGCGTATCCGGGCGGACCGTTCGCCGCCACCCCCTATCCCGGCGCCGGGCCCGCCCGGGCGGGGCACGGGGTGCGGACCGGGATAGCCGTGGTGGCGGCGATCGTGGTGCTGGCGGGCATAGGCGGCGGTGTGTACGCGCTCACCGCGCAGGACGGCGGGAGCGGCCGCTCCGCGGGCGCCCAGGGCCCGGGCGGCCCGGGCGGCTTCGGCGGCCAGGAAGGCCAAGGCGGCCAGGGCGGTCAGGGGGGCCAGGGCGGTCCGTTCGGCGGGCAGGGCGGGCCGTTCGGCGGTGGTTCCGGGGGTTCGGGCGGTCAGACGCCCGCGCCCGGTCAGCCCGGGCAGCCGGGGAGCGAAGACGGGTACGCCACCGACCCGTTCAACGGCATCAGCATCCCGGTGCCCGCCGGCTGGACCGGCCAGACCGTCGAGGGCGGGGCGGCCGTCCAGTCGAACGACACCTACAAGTGCCCCGGTGACACCTCGAAGACCTGCAACACCGGCGGGGCCTACTCGGCCTCTGCCGAGCAGCAGGGGCTGACGGCCACGACCGCTCGGGCGGCGGCCGAGCAGGACATCGTCAAGAACGCCCAGGAGTCCTACGGCGGCACGTCATACGGCGGGATCACCTCGCACCGGGTTCTGGCCTCCGAGGCGGTGACCGTGGCCGGGCAGAAGGGCTACATGGTCCGCTGGAAGGCGGTCACGGCCAAGGGCACGGACGGCTATGTCGAGTCGCTGGTCTTCCCGTCGCCCGCCGACTCCCGGCAGCTCGTCGTCGTTCGCTTCGGCCTCGACGCCGGGTCCGGCGCGCCCAAGCCGTCCGTCCTGGACCAGATCGCCAAGGGCATCAGGCAGTCGTCGGCGGGCGGCGCCGGACAGAAGGTCTAGCGGGGTCCAGGCGGTTCGTTCGGGGACGAACCCCCTGGCCGCCGCCCCGGCGGATGCAAAGCGGCCGGGCGGGGCTCCCCTCCGCTCCGAAGGAGCCCCGCCCGGCCGGGGATGCGCGCCGCCCCCGTCCCCACGGTGCGGCGCGGTCGGGCCGACGTCCGGTCATCCCACGGACGGCGACCCGGTCCTCAGGTGAGTCCCAGGGACGGGAGCAGCACGGCCTCGACAAAGCGCGTGAGGTACTCCTCGTCCGCGTACTCCCCCTCCAGGAGGGGACGGACCCGCAGCACGCCCAGCAGCTGTGCGGGGACGTACTCCAGCGCCGGATGGCCGGCGGGCACCTCTCCGCGCTCCACACCGCGCCGGACGATCTCCTGCAACGCCCTGACCTCGGGCTCGACCAGCGCTTCGCGCAGCGCCCGCGCGAGCTCCGGGTCCTGCAGCACGGCGGGACCAAGGGCCTGGTAGAGCTTGGTGTCCCGGCGCGACCACTCGGCCGCGGCCCGCGCCGCGGCGCGCAGGTCCCCGGCGAGCGAACCGGTGTCGACGCCCGCGAACCGCGGGCAGCGACTGGCCCTCAGGGCGGCGGCGACGAACTGCGGCTTGGTCTTCCACTGCCGGTACAGCGTCGACTTGCTGCACCGGGTGACGGCCGCGACCCCCTCCATGGTGACCGCGTCGTAACCGCATTCGCGGATCTGCTCCAGCACGGCGTCGAAGAACTCCTGCTCGCGCTCGGGCGTGAGCTTGGAGCGGCGCGAGGCGGCCGCCGACTGCGGTGCCTCCGCTGCCTGCGACGTCATGGCTTCTGCTCCTCGGTCGTGGTGTCGGCCGGGTGGGCCGCTTCACACCAGTGTATCGATACACCAGTGTACCGGTACGCGAGCGTATCGGTACACTGGCGTATCGATGAGCCTTGGACAGGACCCACTCCGCTGTCGAGTGGGTCCCCTCCTGGGCTCACCACGCACCACCCCACGCACGTACTGTCAGCAAAGGGGGCGGGGATGGATTCCCGCACCGAGCCCGAGGGAGAAGGGGCAGCCGCGATACACCGGCCGCCCCTCGTCCGCGAGCTCCTTCTCGTCGCCGGGCTCTTCCTGGTCTACAAGTTCGGGCGGCAGCTCGCGAACGGCCACACCGCGGCGGCCTTCCACAACGCGCACCGCGTCTGGGACTGGGAGCGCGCGCTGCGGCTGCCGGGCGAGGGTGCCGTGCAGTCCGCACTGCTGCACGGCCACACCCTCGTACGCTCCGCGAACCTCTACTACGTGGCCGTGCACTTCACGGCCACCGCGGCGTTCCTGGTGTGGCTGTACCTGCGGCGGCCGGACCACTACCTGTGGGCCCGCCGGGTCCTCGCCCTGGTCACCGGCGCTGCGCTGGCGCTGCACCTCACGTTTCCGCTCGCCCCGCCAAGGATGCTCCACATGGGGCACCTGGTGGACACCGGCCGGCTGTACGGGCCGACGGTATACGGGGCGAAGCCCACGACCGACTCGATGGCGAACCAGTTCGCCGCCATGCCCTCGCTGCACTTCGGCTGGGCGCTGATGGTCGCGATCGGCCTGATCGCGGCGACCCGGTCCCGATGGCGGTGGCTGTGGCTGCTGCATCCGCTGGTGACGCTGCTCGTGATCGTCGGCACGGCGAACCACTACTGGCTCGACGCGGTCGTCGCGACGGCTCTGCTGGGCATCGCTCTGGCCATGGTCCCCAGCCCGTCGGCAAAGCCGCAGGGAATCGTGCCGACGGCGCGGCGCGCGGTGCCGGCGGCGAGGTCCGCGGAGCCCAGGACCGCCGACGGCCCCGGTCTGGTGGGGGCCCGGCGATGAGCGCCGCCGTCCTCGCGATCGTCCTGTCACTGTTCTCCGCAGTCGCGTACGCGGCGGCCGCTGTGGCTCAGGAGCGGCTCGCCGCCCGGGAGAGCGGGACCGGTGTGGTCCGGCTGCTGGCGCGCGGCGCCTGGTGGTGGTCGGTCACGCTGAACGCCTCCGCCGCGCTGCTGCACGTGGCCGCACTCAAGTTCGGTCCGCTGACGCTGGTTCAGCCGCTCGGCGCGCTCACCCTGGTGGCCGCGGTACCGCTGGGGGCGCGGGCGGCGGGGCGCCGGGTCCGCGGGGCGGAGTGGCGGGGCACGGCTCTGACGCTGCTCGGTCTGGCCGCGCTGCTGGTGACGGCGTCCGGGCCGGAGCCGGACGAGGTGCTGAGCCTGCCCGAGGCGCTGGCCGTGGCCGGGGCGACCACCGCCGTGATCGGCCTGCTCTCCCGGCCGGGCGCCCGCCCCGGGCTTCGGCACGCGACCGCTTCCGGCTTCGCGTCCGGTGTCGCCTCGGCGCTCACCCAGACCGTGACGGTGGCGGCGACGGACCGCTCGTCAGCGCCGCTGAGCGCGCACGTCGTCGTGGTGGCGCTGCTGGTGGCGCTGTTCGCGACGGCCGGCCTGCTGCTGTCGCAGACGGCGTACCGGGACGGCCTCGGCGCGCCGCTCGCGCTCGTCACCCTCGCGAACCCGCTCGCGGCGGCGGTGATCGGCCTCAACCTGCTGGGCGAACGCCTCCAGGGCGGCGCCGCAGGTCTGCTCCTCGCGGCGGCGGGGGCGGGCCTGGCCTCGTGGGGCGTGGTGACGCTGTCGCGGTCCGGCCCCGCTGCCCCGGCCCCGGCCCCGGCCGACGACGACCACCCGGTCGCCGCGGTGCTGGCTCTGGAGCCCGGACCGGTCCCCTTCGAGCCGTCGTTGCCCGCTCAGCGGCCGGCCGCGCCGGAGCACCTGACCACCCTGTGAACACACCGGTGGCCGGCCCGTGTGCGCACGTGCCGGCCACCACCGTCTTCCGTCTTCCTCCGCCTCAGCCGAGGCCTCGGGAGTCCTGCTTCAGCGCCGTGTCCACGGTCAGTGCGGTCGCCACCACCAGGCTCAGCAGCGGCTCGGGCAGTTGGTAGTGGATCTGCAGGACGTAGTTGTCCGCGGTCGTGAACATCGTCTTCGCCAGGCCCTCCCAGGTCTTGGTGATCCGGGCGACCTCGTTCTCGGCGTGGTCGACGATCGCGAAGTTCCAGGCGCGCCAGTTCTCCGCCTTGATCGCGCCGACCTGTCGGCCGTCCACGTTCATCGCGAAGTGGATCTTCCCGATCATGTTCTGCTGGACGATCTCGCCGACGACCTGACCGTCCGGGCGCTCCACGACCACCCGCGACTTGAAGACCTTCGCGGGTCGGGTCAGCACCAGCTGCGGCTGCCCGTAGGCGTCGCGGATCTCCAGCTTGTGGGTCATGAACTGGTCGAGACTGGAGACGAAGCGCACCGCCTTCTTCAGCGCGCTCTGCCCGACCTCCGTGACCGATCCGATCTGGTTGCCGTTCTGGTCGAAGACGCTGTACTCGTTCGTCAGCTCGATCAGCTTGGCCTTCTGGTTCACGACCAGCACCGGTTCGGTGAACAGCGTGCCGCCGCCGGGGCCGCTCGGGGCGACCCCGGCCTGCTGCTGCACCTGGTGCTGGACGCGCTGATCGTGGGCCGCGGCCTGGTGACCGTGGGGCTGTTGGCCGTAGGGCTGCTGACCGTACGCCTGCTGACCGTATCCCTGCGGACCCCCCGCCTGCTGCGGCCGCTGCGCCGCGGGCGCCTGCGACGCGGCCTGGGCCTGCGGGTCGGCGTGGGTGTGCTGCGTCCACTGCGAGCCGTCCCAGTAGCGCAGCGTGTGCGGTGCGCCGTGGGGATCGGGATACCAGCCTGCGGGCGTGTTCGAATGCGTGGTCACCGGGGCACAGTACCGCGAGCCGGCCGAAGAACCACCAGCACCGGATACTCCCGTCAGTCCGTCACGATCGCGGGGTCGCTCACACCCGGCCGCCCGTTCTCCACGTGCCCGGCGAAGCGGCGCAGGAAGGACGGGTCGGCCTCGGAGGTGACGGTGAGGTCGTACCAGCGCCTGCTCGCCCCGAGGTCGACGGTGTGCTTCACGGTGGCACCGGGGCGCACCGTGACCGTCTGCGGGCGGCCGCCGTAGCCGCTGGTGACCGTCAGCTTCACCGTGCCGGAACCCTTGTTGGTGAACGTCAGCGCGAGGTCGTCACCGCTGTGCCGGGCGGTGACCTCGGGACCGGCGGCCTTGCCGCGGCCCTTGAAGCCGCGCAGGAAGCCGTTCGGGCCGTGCACGGTCAGGTCGTAGGAGCCGCCGGAGTACGCCGAGTTCCAGGTGTCCGAGACCGACGCGCCGGCCTCGGTGGTGTAGTTCCAGGGACCGTCGGTGCGGTTGCCGGAGGTGACCAGGAAGGCGGCACCGGCGTGCGCGCCGGAGGCGAAGGTCAGGGTGAACGTCCCGGCCGCGGTGTCCGCCGAACCGTCCACGGACGGTGTGTACTTCAGCGGGCGGGTGGGCCGCAGACCGCGCTCCTGCTTGGGGAGAACCCCATTGGCGGGCGGGGTCGGCACATAGTCGGGGTGGCGGCCCCGGTCCGGCGGCTGGTAGCCGTCGGTGGACGGCAGCGCGACCGGCTTGGTGTCCTTGCGGGAGAAGTCGAAGGCGGAGGTCAGGTCGCCGGATATGGCGCGCCGCCAGGGCGAGATGTTCGGCTCGTGCACACCGAAGCGGCGCTCCATGAACCGGATGACGGAGGTGTGGTCGAGCGTCTCGGAGCAGACGTAGCCGCCCTTGCTCCACGGGGAGACGACCAGCATCGGCACGCGCTGCCCGAGCCCGTAGGCGCCGGCGACGTGGCTGCCGTCGCCCTTGAACAGGTCCGGTCCCACGTCGACGGTGGACTTGCCCTGCGCGGCGGAGGCGGGCGGGATGGGCGGTATCACGTGGTCGAAGAAACCGTCGTTCTCGTCGTAGGTGATGAACAGGGCCGTCTTCGCCCATACCTCGGGGTCGGAGGTGAGCGCGTCGAGGACCTGGGAGACGTACCAGGCGCCGTAGTTGGCGGGCCAGTTGGGGTGCTCGGTGAAGGCTTCGGGAGCGACGACCCAGGAGATCTGCGGCAGCTTGCCGGACTTCACGTCGGCCTTGAGCTGGTCGAAGAAGCCCTCGCCCTTGCGGGCGTCGGTGCCGGTACGGGCCTTGTCGTAGAGCGGGTCGCCGGGCCCCGCGTTCTGGTACTGGGTGAAGTAGAGCAGCGAGTTGTCACCGTAGTTGCCGCGGTAGGCGTCCTGGATCCAGCCCCAGGAGCCGTTCGCGTCGAGGCCGTCGCCGACGTCCTGGTAGATCTTCCAGGAGACGCCGGCCTTCTCCAGGCGCTCGGGGTAGGTGGTCCAGCTGTAGCCCGCCTCGTCGTTGCCGAGGACCGGGCCGCCGCCCTTGCCGTCGTTGCCGGTGTAGCCCGTCCACATGTAGTAGCGGTTGGGGTCGGTGGAGCCGATGAACGAGCAGTGGTAGGCGTCGCAGATGGTGAAGGCGTCGGCGAGCGCGTAGTGGAAGGGGATGTCCTCGCGGGTCAGGTACGCCATGGTCGTGGAGCCCTTGGACGGCACCCACTTGTCGTACTTGCCCCCGTTGAAGGCGGCGTGTCCGTCGTTCCAGCCGTGCGGCAGGTCCTGGATGAAGGCGAGGCCCACGTCGTCGGCGTCGGGGTGGAACGGCAGGATGTCCTTCGTGCCGTCCGACTGGTGCCAGACCGTCTTGCCGTTCTGCAGGGTCACCGGGCGCGGGTCACCGAAGCCCCGGACGCCTCTGAGGGTGCCGAAGTAGTGGTCGAAGGAACGGTTCTCCTGCATCAGAACGACGATGTGCTCGACGTCCTCAATGGTGCCGGACCGGTGGTTGGCGGGAAGGGCCGCGGCGCGCTCGATGCTGCTGGAGAGCGCGGTGAACGCGGCGGTGCCGCCCGCGAGTTGGAGGAATCGACGCCGATTCACTTCAGGCATGACGGGGTGACCTCTTGTCCTGACGGGGCGCGATACGCCCAATGGTGAGGGAACCTGCGCGAAGGGAGTGTTCCAGGAGCACCAAACGTCAGGAAAGGGTCCGGTGGCGCCCATGTGAAAGTCGGCGGTACGGCAGATGTGGGGCGCGCCAAGGGCTGATGTGGGGTGGGCCAAGACCCGGTGCGGACGCCGCCAAGAGCTGCCCGAGGGGGTCACTCAGGGGGCGGACGGCGGGCGGCCGTACCCGGTGGCGGACACGGCCGTCCTCCGGCTGGGGCCGGCTCGATCAGGTGTGGGGCCCGCCGTCCGCCGTCGGGCCCATGGGCAGCGCCAGGTGTGCCAGGTCGTCCGGCCGGGGGGTGGTCACCGGCCACAGCGGCGCGGGGGTCCCGTCGACGACCGCCGCCGGGGCGTCGGTCAGCTTCATCCGCTCACGCAGGCGGCCGTAGAAGTCCATCGGCCCCAGCCGGACGGCCCTCAGCCGGCGCGGCGCGGGGTAGACGCCGATCCAGTCCCCCGGGTACAGGACGCCCCGCAACTGGCCGTCGATGCTGACGGCGGCCTGGCCCGACCGTTCTAGGACCTTCAGGGCGACGGGTTCGTCGGGGGCGGCCACGACGGAGCGGTTGAACGCCATGTGCGGGGCGACCGGTGTGAAGACGAGGGCTTCCGCGCGCGGCGAGACGACCGGGCCGCCGGCGGCGAAGCTGTAGGCGGTCGAACCGGTCGGTGTGGCCACCAGCAGCGCGTCGGCGGAGTAGGAGGCCAGCAGCCGCCCGGCGAAGTAGACGCCGACCGACACCTGCCGGTCCCGGGCCAGCTTCTCCAGTACGACCTCGTTCAGGGCCATGACGTTCAGTGGAATGCCCCAGTCGTCACAGACCTCGCAGTGGGCGCGCACCTGTGGAGGCGGCAGCAGCGGCCCTCGGCCGTAGCGCGTGAGCGCCTCCATCTCCGGCGGCACCTCCAGACGGCGTGAGGCGCGCAGGGTGAGCAGCATGCGGTGGTCGACCGAGAACCGGTCCTCCCGGACGGCGTCGAGCGCCTGGCGTACGAGCGTGACGGGCACCTCCGTCAGGAAACCCACCCGGCCGATGTCCACCCCGAGGACCAGGGCGTCGTTCTCGGCGGCCAGCCGGGCACCGCGCAGGAAGGTCCCGTCTCCGCCCAGGGTCACGATGAGATCCGGGTCGCCCGCGAAGTCCACCTCGTCCCGGGCATGGCGCCGCTCACCGCCCCGCCACACGTCGATGTCCGCGTACTGCACTGCATGCTCGGCGCACCACGCTCGCACAGTCCGCGCCGCGTCCACGGCTTCGGCGCGGCCGCCGTGGACGACCAGGCCGATACGTCCCACCGTCACGTCTCCGCCTCCCGGTCACCTCGCGGATGATCGCCTGATGATCGCCTGCTGCGCAGGCCCGGGCATCCGTCCACCGTGCCCACCTCCAGTCTGACGGCGTTCCGTGCGCACGTCAGCGCGGGACTCACTCGTCCGGCAGCCGGCGCAACCAGCGCGGCCGGGCCGCTCGGGCGTCGAAGGCCGGTCGGTCTCCTCGCTCAGCGGATGGTCGCGCCGTCGGGTTGGTCGACCAGGCCGAGTTCGTCGGCAAGCAGCACGTCACCCCGCCGGACAAGTCGCCCGGCGGGGTGCGTGGAGCCTCGGCAGTGGGTCAGGCGGTCAGCAGGTGGAGTTGGTCCGGGACCCGATCCTGGCTCGGGCTCGATCGGCAGGGGGAACACCGGCACAGACATGGGATGTCAACGGCCGATATCAGACAAGAAAGCAGCGACTATCAGGCTGCCTGATTAGCGTCCTTGAGGCATGACAGCGCAAGGCTCACCCTGTGCAGCCCATCCCGGATTTCCGGCATTCATGGGATGTTCCAGTCGGCATCGTGGTATCTATACGGGTGCGCTGGTGAGGTCGGTTCGGGACGACCTGCTCGGTACAGGAGGGCCGGGACAGAGGGAGACGCCGAGCAGGCTCGGTGTTGTCAACGCTCAACAGCGCAAGACGCTCCCCACCGACGCCGTTCTGCCAGTACGTCAGGCGGCCGCCGACGCACGCCGACGCCGACGGGAAGGCGCTGCGGCCGAGCTGCTGACACGAACGGCGATCAGCCCCGCGATTCAGCAATCACTCGCAGAAGAGGACGCTGCATGAGAAAGCCTTGGGTTCTCCCCCTGATCACGCTCGTCGCTGTCGCGCTCGGGGTGACGACGGCAGGTGTGACCCCTGCCTCCGCCGCCTCCAACACGCCCCTGCGGGTCATGCCGTTGGGCGACTCGATTACCTGGGGCGTGGGAAGCAGTACGGGCAACGGCTACCGGGAGCCGTTGTGGAACGAGCTTGCGGCGGACGGCCATCCGCTGGATTTCGTGGGCACGTTGCGGGGCGGTTCGATGTCCGACCCCGACAACGAGGGCCACTCCGGGTACCGTATCGACCAGATCGCCGCACTCGCCGACGCCGCGCTGACCCGCTACCGGCCCAACGTCGTGACGCTGCATATCGGCACCAACGACCTCCAAGGGGCCTCCGAGGTCAACACCGCGATCGCCCGGCTGAAGTCGCTGGTCAACCAGGTCACCGCCGACGTCCCCGACGCAACCGTCCTCGTCGCCTCCCTGGTCGTGTCCACCAGCAGTTCGGAGGAGCAGTACCGGGGCGCGTACAACCAGGCCATCCCCCAAATCGTCAGCGACGCACAGGCCGCGGGCAAGCACGTCGCATTCGTCGACATGAGCAGCTTGACCACGGCCGACCTGGCCGACCCCCTGCATCCCAACGACGCGGGCTACCAGAAGATGGCCGACGCCTTCCACCGCGGCATCCAGGCCGCGGACAGCGCCGGGTGGCTGAGGAACCCCGCCCCCGCCCCCGCACGCGTACAGTCCGGCATCGCCGGCAAGTGCCTGGATGTCAACGGCGCCAACACCGCCGACGGGACCGCCGTCCAGATCTGGAGCTGTGGCGACAGCGCCAACCAGCTCTGGTCCGCCTACACCGACGGCACCCTGCGTTCCATGGGCAAGTGCCTCGACGCCGCCGGCGGGGGCACAGCCAACGGCACCAAGGTACAGATCTGGGCCTGCCACGGCGGCACAAACCAGGTCTGGCAGCCCTACAACGGCGGCTACCGCAACCCCGCCTCCGGCCGCTGCCTCGACGATCCGGGCTTCTCCACGACCGACGGCACGCAGCTCCAGCTGTGGGACTGCAACGGCGGCTCCAACCAGAAGTGGACCACTCTGACCGCCGGATGACCCCCGCTCCCGGGACCTGAGCCCTTTGCGGACTGCGGTCCCGGGAGAACTCCGCACCCCGCCGCGTCTCTACGCGCCGGCGAAGGAGCCGCTCCGTGCGGCGTGAGCGCCGATCGCGGCTCCGACCAGCCGCCTCTCGAAGGACAGGAGTATCTGTTCGAGATCCGTCGCGTCGAACGACGTCGCATCCGTCCCGAGACTGATTCCGGCCGTCTCGGACATACCCCACACATCGAAGCAGAGCTTTCCGGAGTACGGGTCGACGGGTTTGGGGAATCGTCTGTAACGGCTGGATGCCATGGCCCGATCGAGGTCCTGCTGTGCCCTGTCCGCGCGAGCCCGGATCAGTGTGCGGGGTGCTATGGGGCGGATGTTGACCATGTACGGGTTGTGAGCGGAGCGGCCCAGTTCGGCGGAGACCTCCTCCAGGGATCTGGCGTAGCGGTCGGGCTCTCGCAGGCTGACGGAGGAGGATTTCACGAGTGCCGCGTCGACGGCCCGGCACAGCGCCGGGAACCGGTCGCCGCCCAGGGACGTGTCGACCGGGACGAGGGCCCTGCCGGCGACATGGGCCACCGCCGCGCGGGCGAAGGTGGTCTGCCGGTTGGCCATCACGGTGTTGAACACGCAGTTGCCGATGCCCAGGTGCTCGGCGAGCGCGCACGCGTATGCGGCTTGCAGTACGGCGGCCGCGGATGTCCGGTACTGCTTCGCCAGACCGGCAGCCGCGAGTGCGACCGCCGCCGAGTCGAGGCATACGAAGTTGTAGACGGAGTCCCTGTGGCTCGAGGGCGCCTGGAGTTCGGGCATGGCGGACTGACGGAGCGTGGCCCGGTCGTGGGTGTCGACACGGCAAGCGTGCCGCAGCCCCGAGGGACTGGCTTCGAAGCTCGCGATCTGCCGCGGCTGCCACCCCGAGCCGAGGTCGGCGCCCGGATCGGCGGCCAGTCGGGCTATGTGTTCGGCCACGATCCGGGCGGCCGTCGTGTCCGCCGAGAAGTGGTGCAGCGACAGCGCGATGTGGATGGGCCTGCCGTCCACGGTGACGACGGCGGCCCGCAACGGCAGGTCGTCCGGGGCGAATCCGGGCTCGGCCAGCCGGAGGGTGAGGGCACTCAGCTCGTCGTAGGTCGCCGGGGCGTCGAAGGCGTACTCGTCGACCTGGAGCACGCCGGAAGCCACGACGACCGCGCGCAGGTACCCGTCCGCGTTACGTGCATACAGCGTGCGCAGCGCCTCGAAGTGGGCCATGACCGCGGCGAAGGCATGCAGCACCGCGGCCATGTCGGGTCGACCGTCCAGTGCCCGCCCCATCCGTACGTTCCTGTTGCGGGCTCCGTGGAGATGCGGGTGGCATCCTTCGCGTTCATGGGCCTTCTGCGACCACGTCAGTTCATGCTCTCCGGCGGTGCCGGCGACGAAGACGACGTCATGGCGTGCGATCTGTCGCATACCCGCCTCCGCTCTCCTCCGGTACGTCGGCGGCGCGCCACGTCTCGCGAACGGCGCGCAGAGTTCGCCGACCGGACGGGTGGAGGCCCCCGATCCTCCACACCGTCCGGCGGTACGACGACGCGGCCGGAGCGCGGGCGCCCCATCTTCAGGCAGAGGATAGATCCGCGCGGACCAGGTGCGTCAATGCTCGGAACGTGTGGACCGCGGCGGCGGCGCACCGTTTTCTTGCCGCGTCCCACCGGTGCTTACCGCGTCCCGCCGGCGATCGCGGCCAGGTGGACACCGCCCCGCAGAACGAGATGCAGATCGTGCACCCCGGTCACCTGCGCGGGCATCAATGCGCTGACCGTGCGCCAGTCGTACCGGCCGTCGGTACCGGCGGGGACGTGGAGGCCGGCGAGCAAGGTGCCGGTACCGGGACCGCCGTCGGCGTAGATCTCGACGGTCGCTTCCTCCTCCGTCGCGCGGGACACCTCGGCCGTGATGACGCGCGGTCCGTCTGCCGGGCCGCCCAGATCGACCGAGCGGTAGCGCAGTCCGCAGTGGATGTCACCGGTTGCCGGGGTGACCGCCTCACCCTTCTCCCGGGTGGCGTCGACGAGCGTGCCGCCCACGCACTCGTCGAAGTCCACGGCCTCCAGTCGTCCGCCGATGAGACTGCGGGCGGGCAGGGCCGGCCCCGTCACGGTGAGGGGCGCTGACAGGGAGATGGCTTCGGCCGAGTGCCCGATCAGGATCTCGTACTGTCCCGGGTCCACGGCGAAGGCGCCGGCTGCGACGGACCAATGGGCCAAGGCCGCGACAGGCAGGTCGAACTCCAGCCGCCGCCGTTCACCGGGGGCGAGGGAGACCTTGCGGAAGTCCGTCAGTCTGCGCCTGGGCGCGCGGTGGCGGGCGGCGAGCGCGCGGGTGTAGAGCTGCACGGTCTCGGTGCCCGGGCGCGTTCCGGTGTTGGTGAGCTCGACGCTCACGGTCAGGGGGTCGTCGTGCGCCGCTTCCCGGGCGGACAGCCGCAGGTCGGAATAGGCGAAGCTGGTGTAGGACAGGCCGTGCCCGAAGGGGTACAGCGGCGCGGCGTCGTGGTACTGGTACGTCCAGCCCGCGCTGATGATGTCGTAGTCGAGGCGGCCGGGCAGCGGGTCATCGCCGCGATACCAGGTCTGCGGGAGCCGTCCGGAGGGTTCGGCCTCGCCGAGCAGGATCGCGGCGAGTGCCCGGCCCGTCTCCTGCCCGCCGTGGGAGGTCCACACCACGGCGGGCAGGTGCTCGTCCGCCCAGTCGACGGCGTACGGGTAGCTGCTCATCACGACCAGCACCGACTCGGGGCGCTCGGTGGCGACGGCGCGCAGCAGGGCTTCCTGCGCGGGCGGCAGCGAGATGCCCGTACGGTCCTCGGTCTCGCGGCCGTTGATGTGCGGGTCGTTTCCGAGGACGACCACGGCGACGTCCGCCGAGGCGGCGGCCGCGACGGCTTCGGCGATTCCGTCCCTGACGACCGTTCGGGTCCAGCGTTCCGCCCTCTCGGGGGCTTCGGCAGAGAGGGTGACCCGGCCGGTGGCGGGGTCCACGGCGGCGTATCTGCCGTTGCTGATGTTGCGCAGCAGTTCCGTGCCGTCCGGCTGGGGTTCCAGCCGGAAGGTCTCGTGGACGAACCAGCCGTTCGGTTGCGTCTGGTCGGCGGCGAGGGTGAGGTCGCCGTCCCTGAGGGTGACATAGCGCTCCGTGCGCGCGTTGCGGAGGGTCAGCACGCCATCACCCCAGTCGAACAGGTCGTGGCAGGCGCTGTCGCCCGCCTCCTGCTCGTCCGACGGAGCACCGGCCACCATGGGCCCACCGGGGTCGGGCGCCGGGACGCTCAGGAGGCCTCCGGTGGAGGCGGCGCGCAGCGTGATCCGGTCGACTCCCTCCGCGCGGACCGCTTCGGCGCCGCGCTCCTCGAGCGCCGCCCCCAGGCCGGCGGCGATGGTGATCCGGTACGGCATGGTGCCGCTGTACCAGTCCTCGAAGAGGGTGTCCGCCAGCGGACCGACGAGCGCCACACGCCGGCCGGTGGCCGGTGACAGCGGCAGTGCGCCGTCGTTCCTCAGCAGCACCACCGACTCCGTGGCGGCGCGCAGCGCGAGCGCACGGTGTGCGGGGCTGTCCACGACGTCGTCGCGGATGCCGGCGTAGGGGTCGAGGTCCGGATCGAACTCACCGAGGCGGAAGCGGATCGACAGGTGGCGTCGCGCGGCGCGGTCGATGTCGGCCTCGGTGAGCAGCCCGCGGTCGACCGCCGTGCGGAGTCTGCCGAGGGTGATGCTGCCGTCCTCGCGCTGTTCGGTGATGCTGTCGACGCCGGCGCGTACCGCCGCCGCGTGGGAGGTGGGGTGGTCCTCGAAGTAGTGCTCCGATTCGGCGAGGTTGGTCACGGCTCCGGCGTCGCTGCAGACGAAGAGCTCGTGGCCGGTGGGCTCGGCCCAGCGCCGTACCTCGGTCTCGATCAGCGGACTGACGTGGCAGGGGCGGCCGTTGAGGAGGTTGTAGGCCGGCATGACACCGGTGGCGGCGCCGGAGGCGATGGCCGGGCGGAAGGCGGCGAGGTCGTATTCGTGCAGCACCCGGGGCGGCACCACGGAGGAGGTGACGTCTCGCTCGTCCTCGTTGTTGTAGGCGAGGAAGTGCTTGAGGAGTGGTGCCGTCCGCAGATGGACCGGGTGGTCCCCGGCCAGCCCGCGGCAGAAGCTGACCGAGAGCCGGCCGGTGAGCACCGGATCCTCCGCGTACCCCTCCTCGTTCCTGCCCCAGCGGGGGTCGCGCAACAGGTTCACCACGGGGGCCCAGACCTGCAGGCTGTGCCGGTGGCCGTCTCCGGAAGGGCGCTGGTGCAAGGCCCGTGCCTCGGTGCCGACGGCCGTGGCGACCTCGTGCAGCAGTTCCTCGTCCCAGGTGGCTCCCAGGCCTATCGCCTGCGGGAACACGGTGGCCGGCCCCAGCCAGGCCACGCCGTGCAGCCCTTCGGTGCCGGTCTTGAAGGGGGCCAGTTGGAGGCGGGGGACTCCTGGTGAGTACTGGTAGAGCAGCTCGATGCGCTCGTCGAGCGTCAGCCGGGAGATGAGGTCGTCGACTCGCTGTGCGAGGGGTAGCGCGGGGTCACGGAACGGCAGGTCGGTGACGGGCGGCTCGGGGCGTGTGGGGGCGGTACTCACCTGAGATGTCCCTTACAGGAGGTTCGAAGGAGGAGGCGTGGGAATCGTGGGCGACTGCGGACCGGGCGGCGTACGGCTCTCTTCGATCGCATTGTCGTGGAGTCGAAGCGCTTCGACGGTGCCATGACGCTGAGTGGTGTGTCAATCACATGTCGCCAGCGGCCGCAAGTCGCTGTGCGAGCGTTGGCGTTCCTCTCTGGGAATTCGCCAGGAGAGCAGCTCACCTGGGGTAAAGCCGCATGGAGGGCGGGCCGCACCGCCACCCTGGACCGCGCCTGTTACCGGAAAGTGACCTGAACGGCCCGTTGTCGCGGCCGGAAACGCGGCCTTAGTGTCACCGAAACGTCGAAGCGCATCGACTCCGATTACTCGGCCCTCCTGGCGTCAGGCCACCGGGGGACTCAGCGTCGGCCCGCCGGTCGGATCGACGGAAACGAAGGGCCGCAACGGCATGAGCACCGAGACGAACCGCCGAGCCGTCCCGCGAACGGCCGTCGGCGCAGCGGGCGCCGCCTGTGTCTCACCGCTGTCGGCCGCCTGCGGCGGCAACTGCCCTGCCCTGCCAGCTCCCCCAAGCAGTACCCCGACCTGGTGGCCATCCCCAGCAGTGGCTGCATGCCGGGAACCGAAGGCCGGCCCGGACGGGCTGACACCCTCCGCCCGCATCTACCCGACCACACCGGTGCCGACGGGACTGCTGCCTCTGCGCAGGTCCGTACGGACCCGCACCCGAAAGGCAAGGACCGGTCATGTCCCACGCCCCGCACCTCTCCCGCCGAGGACTGCTGGCCGCCGGCGCGGCCGCGGCCGCACTCCCCCTGTTCACCCCCTCCGCCGCGTCCGCCCGTGCGGCCGGGACGGTCCGGCGCGCGCCCTACACCTTCCGCAACGCCGAGATAGTCGGCGGCGGCTTCGTCACCGGCATCGTCTTCAACCAGCGCGAACCCGGACTGGTGTACGCCCGTACCGACATCGGCGGCGCCTACCGCTTCGACACGGCGTCCCGGCGGTGGCTGCCCCTCACCGACTGGATCGGCTGGGACGAGTACGGACACACCGGCATCATCAGCGTCGCCACCGACGAGGTCGACCCCGACCGCGTCTACCTGGCGGCGGGCACCTACACCCTTCCCGACTGGGACCCGGACATGGCGGCGATCCTGCGGTCGACCGACCGCGGCCGCACCTGGAAGACCACTCCCCTGCCGTTCCGGCTGGGCGGCAACATGCCCGGCCGGGGCATCGGCGAGCGGCTGGTGATCGACCCCAACCGCAACAGGATCCTCTACCTGGGAGTGCGCGGGGGCCACGGGCTGTGGCGCAGCACCGACCACGGCAAGACCTTCGCGAAGGTGACCAGCTTCCCCAACCCGGGCGACTTCGTCCCCGACCCCACCGACACCGGCGGCTACAACGGCGACAACCTGGGCGTGCTGCAAGTCGTCTTCGACAAGCGCACCGGCAGAGCGGGCAGGGCCACCCGGACCCTCTACGTCACCGTCGCCGACAAGGACAACATCCTGTACCGGTCGACCGACGCGGGAGCGACCTGGGAACGCGTCCCCGGGCAGCCCACCGGCTTCATCCCGCACCACGCGGTCTTCGACCACGTCGGCGGCTACCTGTACCTGGCGACCAGCAACACCGCCGGCCCCTACGACGGCTCCAAGGGCGACGTGTGGAAGCTGGACACCGCCACCGACACCTGGACCCGCATCAGCCCGGTCCCGTCCACCGGCGACGACAACAAGTACGGTTACAGCGGCCTGACCATCGACCGGCAGAACCCGAACACCCTGATGGTGTCCACCCAGGTCAAGTGGTACCCCGACTGCCTGCTCTTCCGCTCCACCGACGGCGGTGCGAGCTGGACCCGCGCGTGGGACCTGGGCACGGATTCCGAGCGCACCCTGCGCTACGACATGGACATCTCCGCCGCCCCCTGGCTGACCTGGAACGCCTCGCCGGCGCTGCCCGAGATGGCCCCCAAGCTGGGCTGGATGATGGAGTCCGTCCAGATCGACCCCTTCGACTCCGACCACTTCCTGTACGGAACCGGCGCGACGATCTACGGCGCGGACAACCTCACGGACTGGGACAGCGGCGGCACGGTACACCTGTCCGTGCGGGCCCAGGGCCTGGAGGAGTGCTCGATCGGCTGCGTGATCAGCCCGCCCGTCGGTCCCGCTCACCTCTTCTCGGGCGTCGGCGACGTCGGCGGCTTCCGGCACACGGATCTGAACAAGGCGACGAAGATGTACGACAGCCCGACCTTCGGAGCCACCCCGGCCCTGGACTACGCGGAGCTGGCGCCCCACACCATCGTGCGGGTCGGCAACCCCACCAGCGGCTGGACCCAGCACTTCGCCGTCTCCACCGACAGCGGCGCGACCTGGACGCCCTCGGGCAGCGAGCCGTCCGGGGTCACCGGACCCGGGGTCGACGACCAGGCCGTCGCCATCAGCGCCGACGGCAGGCGGATCGTCTGGTCACCGGCCGGCGCGCCGGTCAGCTGGTCCGACGACCACGGAGCCACCTGGACGGCTTCGAAGGGGCTGCCGGCCGGGGTCCCCGTGCGCTCCGACCGGGTGAACCCGGCGAAGTTCTACGCCTACGACTCCGGCGTCTTCTACCTCAGCACGGACGGCGGCAAGAGTTTCACTGCCACGGCGGCGACCGGTCTGCCCGCCGCGGGGAACGTCCGGTTCAAGCCGGTACCGGGCCACGAGGGCGACATCTGGCTGGCCGGCGGCACCGACAAGCCGACCACCCCCACACCGTACGGGCTGTGGCGGTCGACCGACTCCGGAGCGTCCTTCACCAGGTTCGACGCGGTGGACGAGGGCGACGTCGTCGGATTCGGCAAGGCCGCGCCCGGCGCCACGTACCCCGCCGTCTACACCAGCTCCAAGATCGACGGCCTGCGCGGCATCTTCCGGTCCGACGACGCGGGCCGGACCTGGATCCGTATCAACGACGACCGCCACCAGTACGCCTGGACCGGCAACACCATGACCGGAGACCCCCGGGTCTACGGCCGCGTCTACTTCGGGACCAACGGACGCGGAGTCATCTACGGCGACCCGAAGTGAGGGTTCGGCTCCGGCCGCCTCGCTCCGCACCCGCCGTCCCGAAGGGGAGACCGACGTGGTCCCGCCCTCCACGGCAGGACGACCGACTTCTCCTCTCCTGTGTGATCCCCCCACTCAGCACACATTCCGGAGGGCAGATGAAATTCCGTATCGGCTGGGCCGCGCTTCTCGCGGCTCTGGCTCTCGTCTTCACCCTGCCGAACTCGGCAGTGGCGGCGTCATCGACGTACTGGTTCAAGTACTACGCGACCGGCGGCAACGCCTCGACCTGGTACAGCGACGACAACAACTGGGGTGTGAACTCCTCGACCGGCACCGGCTTCGTCGCCATGGTCAACGGCAAGGACTGGGGCTGGTCGTCCCCGGTGACCACGCTCCCCAAGAAGATCCGCGACGTCAGCCCCAACAACAACACCTGGTTCAGCCAGTCCGCGTACCCGAAGTCCGGCTCGTACTACGACGCCACGTACGACATCTTCATCGACCCCTACCCCGCGCCGACCGACCGCAACTCCAAGACCGAACTGATGATCTGGCTCAACTGGTACAACACCAAGCCGCTGGCCGACCACTACGACGCGAACGGGAACGCGATCCCGGCCGCGACCAACGTCAGCCTGGGCGGCCGCACCTGGGACATCTACGAGTACACCTGGAGCAACGGCGGCCACACCCTCAGCTTCCTGGACAGGAACAAGTCCGGCTGGTGGTCCGGCAGCCTCACCCCGTTCTTCAACTACGGCCAGAACAGGGGTTTCTACACCGGCGACCACTACCTCAACAGCGTCATGGCCGGCTGGGAATTCGGGCCGGGCGACTACACGGCTCACTCCTGGGGCGCCGTGGGCTTCTGACGCCGCCACAAGCAGAAGGGCAAACCAGTGCCCGACCGCCCCCTGCCCGGAAGCGCCGCCCGACTCTCCGTACGGAGGGTCGGGCGGCCAGGAAGCAGCGCCCGACTCTCCGTATGGAGGCACCGTCATGACCACACGCAGTGTCACCGACCGCCTGGGCGGACTCGCCTTCGGCGGGGACTACAACCCCGAGCAGTGGGACGAGCCGGTCTGGAAGGAGGACGACGAGCTCATGCGCCGGGCCAGGGTCAACCTGGCCACGGTGGGCGTGTTCTCCTGGGCTCTGCTGGAACCGGAGGAGGGACGCTACGACTTCGCCTGGCTCGACGCACACGTCGACCGCCTGCACGCGAACGGCGTGGCCGTCGACCTCGCCACTCCGACGGCCTCCCCGCCGCCCTGGTTCACCCTGGCCCACCCCGACGCGCTGCCGGTCACCCCGGACGGCACCCGCCTCACCCACGGCAGCCGCGACACCTACTGCCTCACCGCGCCCGCCTACCGCAGTGCGGCCCGCCGGATCTCCTCCGCCCTGGCCGAGCGGTACGGCGACCACCCCGCCCTCGCGCTGTGGCACGTGCACAACGAGTACGCCACCCTCTGCTACTGCGACCACACGGCTGCCGCCTTCCGGGTGTGGCTGCGCGCCCACCACGGCTCGCTGGACGCCCTCAACGACGCGTGGGGGACGGCCTTCTGGAGCCAGCGCTACACCTCCTGGGAGCAGGTACTGCCGCCACGTACGACGCAGTGGCACAAGAATCCCGGCCAGGCGCTGGACTTCCACCGGTTCTGGTCCGACGAGATCATCGCCGCCTACCGCGAGCAGCGCGACGCGATCCGCGCCCACAGCAACCGGCCGGTGACGACCAACCTGATGCTCCCCGCCTACCAGAACGTGGACCTGTGGGCCTTCGCCCGCGAACTCGACGTCGTCAGCTCCGACCAGTATCCGTCCGCACCCGGCCTGGACGCCGCCGCCGACGCCGCCTTCCACGCCGACCGCACCCGTTCCCTGGCCGGCGGCCGCCCCTGGCTGCTGATGGAACAGGGCACAAGCACCGTCTACGACCGCGACCGGGTCCTCGCCAAGGAGCCCGGGGAGATCCTGCGCCACACCCTCGGCCACATCGCCCGCGGTTCGGAGGGCGCCCTCTTCTTCCAGTGGCGGCAGTCCCGGGCCGGCGCCGAGATGTGGCACTCGGCGATGGTCCCGCACGCGGGCCCCGACAGCCGTATCTTCCGGGAAGTCACGCAGGTCGGCGAGGCGGTCGCCCGGCTCGGGGAGCTGGCGGGATCGACCGTCTCCGCCCCGGTGGCCGTCCTGGACGACCCGGACGCCTGGTGGGCGCTGACCACGGACGGCCTGCCCTCCCCCGACCTCGGCTACCACGAGGCACTGGGCCGAGCACACCGAGCTCTGTGGGACGCCGGTGTCACGGTCGACTTCGCCCACCCCGAACACGAGTTGGGCCACTATCCGCTCGTCATCGCGCCGGCCCTGTTCCTCCTGTCCGACGCGGGCGCCGAAAACCTGCGCCGCTACGTCGCCGGCGGCGGGACGCTTCTCGTCCAGCACGCGAGCGGATTCGTCGACGGGCGGCACCACGCCCGGCTCGGCGGCTATCCCGCCGAACCGCTGCGTGAGGCGCTGGGCATCCGCGTCGAGGAGTACCGGCCGCTGCGGCGCAAGGAGCGGATCGTCCTGTCGGACGGGTCGTACGGCACCGTCTGGAGCGAGTCCGTGCGCGCCGAGGGCGCGGAGACGCTCGCCGCCTACACCCACGGCATGCTCACGGACAGCCCCGCGCTGACCCGGCACCGCTTCGGCACCGGGCAGGGCTGGTACCTCTCCACGCGCCTGGAGGAGGCCGGCTACGGCGCCCTGGTCCGCCGACTGCTGGAGGAGGCCGACGTCGAGCCCGAACTGCCGGGTCTGCCGTCCGGTGTCGAAGCCGTCACCCGGCACGCGCCCGACGGCCGCCGCTGGCACGTCCTGATCAACCACCGCACCGACACCCTGCGCCTGCCGGAGCCCGCCCACGACCTGCTCACCGGTGTCGTCGCACACGAAGTGCCGCCCGGTGGCTGCGCGGTGCTGCGCAAGCCCTGACCTGGAAAGGCCACCATGACCAAGGAACAACGGACCATCCGCTGGGGGCACGAGGCCCTCCAGCTCGAGATCCTCCTCGATGACGACGGCAGCCCGCGCCTGACACACCTCGGACTGCCCGGCGAGGCGGACAGCAGCCCCGGTACACCCCTGCCCCTGGTGGAAGTGACGGCCGCGGGCCACGGCCGCAACTGGTCGGGCAGCCGTCTCGTCGACACCGGCCTCGGCGGGCGGCTGCGCCACCGGGCCCACCACACGACCCGCGACGGCGACTGGCACACGCTGACCGTCCAACTCCACGACCCTGAGACAGGGTTGGCCGCAGAGGTGACCTACCGGGCGCCCGACGGCGTGCCCGCACTCCGCAGCGAGGTGAACCTGCGCAACGAAGGGCAGGCCACGCTGCACCTGGAGTCGGTCAGCTCGCTGGTTGTGGGGTGCCTCACCGCGGACGGGCTCGCGGCCATCGACGCGGCGGACCTGCTGTGGGCGGAGAACGACTGGCTCTCCGAATGCCGTTGGCAGCGACAGCCGATGCGCCTGACCTCACCCGCCCACCGCGGACGCGTGAGCGATGTCCACGGCAAAGCCGGCTTCGCCCTGAACGGCCAGGGCACCTGGTCCAGTTGTGGACACCTGCCCATGGGCGGCCTGACGGACCGCCGCTCCGGCCGCACCTGGGTGTGGCAGATCGAGCACAACGGCGGCGGCTGGCGCTGGGAGTGCGGCGAGTGCGACAAGGCGGCCTACGCGGCGCTGTTCGGGCCCACCGACACCCACCACGGCTGGCGGCACCCCCTGGAACCCGGCGCCGCCTTCCGCACCGTACCCGCCGCGCTGGCCTTCAGCGCCGACGGCGGCCCCGACGCCGCGTTCGCCGCGCTGACCCGCTACCGCCGCGCCCAACGCCGCCCGCACACCGACCACCAGCGCCTGCCCGTCATCTTCAACGACTACATGAACTGCCTGATGGGAGACCCCACCACCGACAAGCTCCTGCCACTCATCGATGCGGCAGCCGACGCGGGCGCCGAATACTTCGTCATCGACGCCGGCTGGTACGACGACGACAACGGCGGCTGGTGGACCACCGTCGGCGCCTGGAAACCGGCCGTCTCGCGCTTCCCCGGGGAGAAGGGGATCCACGAGGTGCTGGACCGCATCCGCGTGCGCGGCATGGTGCCCGGGCTGTGGCTGGAGCCGGAAGTGGTCGGCGTGCACAGCCCCATGGCCGAGACCCTGCCCGACGAGGCGTTCTTCCGCCGCGACGGCGTCCGCATCTCGGAAGTGGGCCGGCACCACCTGGACCTGCGCCACCCGGCTGCCCGTGCCCACCTGGACCAGGTCGTGGACCGCCTGGTCGGCGAGTGGGGCGTCGGCTATCTCAAGCTCGACCACAACATCGACCCCGGCTCCGGCACCAGCGCCCAGCCCGGCGAGACCCCGGGCGCCGGCCTGCTCGGCCACAACCGGGCGCATCTCCACTGGCTCGACGGCATCCTGGACCGCTACCCGCACCTGGTGGTGGAGAACTGCTCCTCCGGCGGCATGCGCTGGGACCACGCCCTGCTGTCCAGGCTGCAGCTGCAGTCCACCAGCGACCAGCAGAATCTCCAGCTCTACGCGCCCATCGCGGCCTCCGCACCCACCGCCGTCACCCCCGAGCAGGGCGCCGTGTGGGCCTACCCCCAGCCGGAGGACTCCCTCGACGAGGTCGCCTTCACCATGGCCAACGCGCTCCTCGGGCGCATCCACCTCTCCGGCCGCATCCCCGAACTCGAGCCGGAGGCCCGCGCCCTGGTCCACGAGGCGGTCGCCGTGTACAAGGCCATCCGCGCCGACCTGCCGCAGGCCGTGCCCTCCTGGCCACTCGGCCTCCCCGCCTGGGACGACCCCTGGATCGCCCTGACCCTGCACAGCCCCGCCACCACCTACCTCACCGCCTGGCGCCGCCCCGGCGGCGACTCCTCCGCAACCCTCCACCTGCCCCACCTGCGCGGCTCGCACGTCCACGCGGACCTGCTCTACCCGTCCACCAGCCGGGCCACCACCACCTGGAACCCGGACACCGGCGAGCTCACCCTGACCCTGCCCACCGCCCCCTCCGCCGTCCTGCTCCGCCTCGCCCGCCGGGAGACGAGCACCGCTTAGCAGGGCACGCCTCGGCGGACGCCCGTAGTAGCGCTTCCGCCTGACAGAAGTCGTCTTGCCGAGCAGCCGCAATCCTCACGACCCTGAGTCCGACCACGGCACGCGGGGCGACGAAGCCCCGCCGACAGGGACGGGAACCCCATGCCTCACATGACCGCCTTCGCCAGGAACCAGTGGTACGTCGCCGCCTACAGTCATGAGGTCGGGCGCGAGCTGCTCGGCCGTACGATCCTCGGTGAGCCGCTCGTCTTCTACCGCACCGAGGACGACGGCACAGCGGTCGCCCTGGCCGACCGCTGTGTCCACCGCCGCTTCCCGCTCTCGGAGAGCCGGCTCGACGGGGACCGCATCGTGTGCGGGTACCACGGGTTCACATACGACACGACGGGCGCCTGCGTGTACGTGCCGGGGCAGAAGCGCATCCCGCGTACGGCCCGTGTCGCCTCGTACCCGGTCGTCGAGCAGGACTCCCTGGTGTGGGTGTGGATCGGTGACCCGGCGCTGGCCGACGCGGGGACCATCCCGCGGGCGAAGCACCTCGACTCCCCGGACTGGGTCACGGTGCGCGGCATGGAGCCGATCGACGCCGACTACGGCCTGCTGGTCGACAACCTGCTCGATCTCTCCCACGAGACGTATCTGCACGGCGGCTACATCGGAACGCCGGAGGTCGCCGAGACGCCGATCACCACCGAGGTCGACGAGGGCGCCGGCATCGTGCGGGTCAGCCGGCACATGGACGACGCCGAGTGCCCGCCCTTCTACGCCCGCTCCACCGGTATCGAGGGCCGCATCACCCGCTGGCAGGACATCGAGTACCACGCTCCCTGCCTCTACCTGCTGCACAGCCGGATCGCGCCGGTCGGCGTCCTGCCCGAGCCGGACGGCAGCGACCCGAACGGCTTCCACACCGAGATCACCTACGCGATCACCCCGTCCTCCGACGGCAAGGTCTACGACTTCTGGGCCGTATCCCGGGACTTCGCGAAGGACGACGAGGAAGTCACCACGTTCCTGCGCGACTTCAACCACACGGTCGTCATGCAGGACGTCGACGCGCTCAACCTGCTGCAGAGGACGCTCGGCACCGAGCGGGCCGGCTACCAGGAGCTCAGCATCAACATCGACACCGGCGGTCTCGCCGCCCGCCGTATCCTCGCCCGACTGGTCGAGGAGGGCGACAAGCCGGTGGAGAAGGTCCAGTGAGCACACCCCCCAGTTCCGCGCTGCGCGAGGTCTACCGCGTCGACTGGCTCCCGGGCACCGACATCCTGCACGGCACCTGCCACTGCGGCGCCGAGCACACCGCCCAGGACCCGGTGGAGATGTGGGAGTGGATGCTCGCGCACCCCGAAGGACACCAGCCCCGAGGAACCACCTCATGACCGCGTACGAAGCCGAACTCGTCGTCGACCGCCGCGAGCCGGCGGCCGAGGGCGTGCTCGCCCTCACCCTGCGCCACCCGCTGGGCGAGGAGCTGCCGGCCTGGGAGCCGGGCGCCCACGTCGACGTCCTGCTCGGGCCGGGACTGGAACGGCAGTACTCACTGTGCGGCGATCCCGCGGACCGGCATGCCTGGCGGATCGCCGTGCTCCACGAGGCCGACGGGCGGGGCGGGTCGGCTCACGTCCACGAGCAGGTGCGCGAGGGCGACAAGGTCCGGGTGCAGGGACCACGCAACCACTTCCCCCTGCACCCCTCCCCCCGTTACCGCTTCATCGCCGGCGGCATCGGCATCACGCCCATCCTGCCGATGCTCGCAGCGGCCGAGGCGGCGGGCGCCGAGTGGACCCTGCTGTACGGCGGCCGCACCCGCCGCTCCATGGCGTTCACCGCGGAGTTGGAGCGGTACGGGGACCGGGTCACCGTCGCCCCGCAGGACGAGACCGGGCTGCTGGACCTGGCCTCGGTGCTCGACGACATGCCCGACGGCACGCTCGTCTACTGCTGTGGCCCCGGTCCGCTGCTGGACGCCGTGGAGGGGCGTTGCCCCGCCGGCACGCTGCGCGTCGAGCGGTTCCAGCCCAAGGAGCGACCGGCCGGGGACGAAGGGGAGTTCGAAGTCGTCCTCGCACAGAGCGGCCGTACGCTCACCGTCCCGCCGCACGTCTCCATCCTCGACACCGTGCGCGACGCCGGCGTGGAAGTGCTGTTCTCCTGCACCGAGGGCACCTGCGGCACCTGCGAGACCGACGTTCTGGAGGGCACCCCGGACCACCGGGACTCGGTGCTGACGGAGGAGGAGCGGGAGTCCGGCGAGACGATGATGATCTGCGTGTCCCGGTGCCGGGGCGGCCGACTGGTGCTCGACCTCTGACCGAGGGGCGTTCCCTGAGATAGGGCCCCCCGGTTCCCTGACCGGGGGTTCCCTGATGGACGGGGTGTCGTTCCGAGTACATCCAGTACGCGGGCGACGCTCCGCCTTGCGATGCACCGCACCGGACGCCGCGAGCTTTCCGACAAACCTTTCCGGCCACAGCACTAGATCCGGCTCTCCGTCGCCGTGTCCGCCGACAGTCGCTGGGCGACGTAGATCGGGAGCACCGACAGCAGGACCAGCACCGCCGCCACCACGTTCACGACCGGCGCCTGCTGAGGGCGTGTCATGTTGTCGAAGATCCAGATCGGCAGGGTCTGGATGCCGGGGCCCGCAGTGAACGTCGTCACCACGATCTCGTCGAAGGACAGCGCGAACGCGAGCAGCCCACCCGCGAACAGCGCCGAGCGCACGAGCGGAAACGTCACGTCGACGAAGGCGCGGAACGTGTCGGCCCCCAGGTCCATCGCCGCCTCCTCGTAGGAGCCGGAGGTGCGGCGCAGCCGTGCGACCACGTTGTTGAAGACGACGACGATGCAGAAGGTGGCGTGCCCCACGATCACGGTGAACAGACCGAGACCGACGCCGAGCGGCTGAAGGACCGTGCCGAACGCCGAGTTGAGCGCGATGCCGGTGACGATGCCGGGCAGCGCGATCGGCAGGACGACCACGAACGAGATGGTGCCGCGGCCGAAGAAGCGGTGCCGGACCACCGCGAACGCGATGAGCGTGCCCAGCACCAGGGCGATGGCCGTGGCGCCCAGGCCCGCCTTCACCGAGACCCACAGCGCGCTGCGGGCGCCCGCGTTCTCCCAGGCCACCGACCACCAGTGGAACGTCCACCCGGGCGGGGGCCAGCTCGCGCTGCGATCCGGGTTGAAGGAGTTGACCAGGACGAGCGCGAGCGGGACGTAGATGACCGCGAAGCCGAGCCCGGCGGCGATGCGCAGCGCGATGCGCGCGGAACGGGACAGTTGCATGACGTGGGACCTCTTCTGGAGGCTGCCGAGTTTGTGGTGGCTCGGGAGTTCTACAGGCTGCTGAGCGCGCCGGTGCGGCGCATCGCCAGCAGGTACAGCACGATGACCACCACCGGGACCGTGCCCAGGGCGGCGGCCATGGGCAGGTTGAGCTCGATGTTGGAGTAGACGAGGTTGCCGATCAGCTGGGTCTTGCCGCCGACGATCTGCACGGTGATGTAGTCCCCGAGGCTGAGCGAGAAGGTGAAGACCGAGCCGGCGGCGACGGACGGCAGCACCATCGGCAGGACGACCGAGCGGAAGGTGCGGCCGGGCCGCGCCCCCAGGTCGGCGGAGGCGTCCAGCAGGTTCGCGGGCAGCTGCGCCAGTGCCGTGTGGACGGGCAGGATCATGTACGGCAGCCACAGGTACGTCAGCGTGATGATCGCCGCCGGGAGGCCGAACCCGGGTCCACTCAGCCCGAACGGCTTCAGCATCCAGTCGGCGAGCCCGCCCTCGGACAGGATCAGCCGCCACGCGTACACCTTGACCAGGTAACTCGCCCACAGCGGGGTGAGGATGGCGACGACCAGCAGTGGTCGCCACCTGGGCCCCGCGACGCGCGCCGTGTAGAAGGCGAGCGGGAAGGCGATCACCGCGCACAGGACGGTGACCGCCAGGGCCACGACGATGCTGCGCCAGATGACCTGGCGGAAGACGGAGGTCGTCAGCAGCGCGTGGAAGTTGTCGGTCGACCAGACCTTCACCACCTCGGAGGTGAAGGAGTCCGTCGTCCAGAACGCCGAGACGAACAGCACTGCGAGCGAGCCGAGGTAGAGCACGGCCAGCCACAGCAGGGGGGCGGTGAGCAGCAGGGACAGCCGCAGCCGCGGGCGGCGGTGCAGCATCCCGGCGAGCCGCCGGACGGGGGCCCGTCCGGCGGCCTGCGCGGTGGCGGTCATCGTCGTGCCTCAGCCCTTGATCTCGGTCCAGGCCTGGACCCACTTGGCGTACGGCACGCACTTGACGTCGCTGCGGCCGTCGAGGCACTGCTCGATGGGCGTGTTCCAGAAGGCGATGTTCTTCCAGTACGCCGTGTCGGCGGCGTGGAAGGTGGTGCAGAAGGACTTGTCGCTGGTCTGCTCGCACGACTTGGCGTTGGCGGGGGCCTCACCGAAGTACTCGGCGACCTGCGCGTTGACCTTCGGGGAGATGATCCAGTTCATCCACTGGTAGGCGCAGTTGGGGTGCTTGGCCTTGGAGTACAGCATCCAGGTGTCGGACCAGCCGGTCGAACCCTCCTTGGGCACGATGGCGTTGACCTTGGCGCCCTCGCTCTTCGCCAGGTTGGCGATGACCTGCCAGGTGGTGCCGACCACGGAGTCGCCGCTCTTGAAGGCGGAGACCTCCTTGAGGTAGTCGCCCCAGTACTCGCCGACGTTGGCGTTCTGCTTCTTCAGCAGGTCGACCGCCGCGTCGAACTGCTTCTGGTCGAGCGCGTACGGGTCCTTGATCTTCAGCTCGGGCTTGGTGGCCTTCAGGTACAGCGCCGCGTCGGCGATGTAGATGGGGGAGTCGTACGCCGTCACGTGCCCCTTGTACTTGGCCGCGTCGTCGAAGACGGCCGACCAGGAGGTCGGCGCGGGCTTGACCTTGTCCGTGTTGTACATGAGCAGGTTGGCGCCGCGGCCGTGCGGGATGCCGTACGCCTTGCCCTTGACGGAGTTCCAGGCCTGCAGCTTCAGGTCGCTGAAGACGTCCTTGTAGTTCGGTACGAGGTCGGTGTTGACCGGGGCGGCGTCGCCGGAGGCGATCAGGCGCAGGGAGGCGTCGCCGGAGGCGGAGACGGCGTCGTACTCGCCGGTCTTCATCAGCTTGACCATCTCGTCGGAGCTGGCCGCCACCTTGGAGTGGACCTGACAGCCCGTCTGCTTCTCGAAGTCGCCGACCCAGTTCACCTTGGGGTCGTTGGAGCCGTCCTCGACATAGCCGGCCCAGGCGATCAGGTTGACCTGCCCCTCGTTCTTGCCCAGCTTGGACTGCGCCTTCAGATCGGGCGGGTTGAGGCCGGTGGACGACGAGGAGCCGCCCGAGCCGGAGCCGGACGAGCCGCAGGCGGTGGCCGCGAGCAGCACAGCGGCACTGGCGGCGACCTGGAGGGTTCGGGTGAGACGCACGACGTTCTCCATACGTGACGGTGACCTGGCGTGGGGGATGGTCAGCGGGCGGTGGGGACCTGGACGGCGTGGCGGCGGTGCCACGTCAGGCGCACCCGGGTGCCCCGGTAGGCGGCGACGTCCTCTGAGGAGGTCTCCAGGTTCTGCTGGAGCGCGGTGAGGCGGCCGCCCGCGTCGAGGTCGACGAGGAAGCGGGTGGCGTCGCCGAGGTAGACCACTTCGGCGACGGTGCCGGTGGCGGTGGAGTGCTCGGGCTCGTCGGCGAGGGCGAACTCCTTCAGCACCCGGATCTTCTCGGGGCGGATGCTGTACGTGCCCGGGGCGCCGGTGACCCGCTCGGCGGCCTCACCCTGCAAGAGGTTCGAGGTGCCGACGAAGGAGGCGACGAAGGCGGTCGCGGGGCGCTCGTAGATCTCGGCGGGGGTGCCGATCTGTTCGATGCGGCCCTGGTTGAAGACGGCGATGCGGTCGCTCATCGTCAGGGCCTCCTCCTGGTCGTGGGTGACGAAGACGAAGGTGATCCCGACCTCGCGCTGGAGGGCCTTGAGCTCGACCTGCATCTGCTCGCGCAGCTTGAGGTCGAGGGCGCCGAGCGGCTCGTCGAGCAGCAGGAGGCGAGGGCGCCCGACGAGGGCGCGGGCGAGTGCGACCCGCTGCCGCTGGCCGCCGGAGAGCTGGCTCGGCCGCCGCTTGCCGAAGCCTTCGAGGCGCACGTCGGCGAGCGCCTTGCGGGCCCGCTGGAGCCGTTCGGCCTTGGGCACCTTGCGGACCTTGAGGCCGTAGGCGACGTTCTGCTCGACGGTCATGTGCGGGAAGAGCGCGTAGTCCTGGAAGACGGTGTGGACGTCCCGCTCGAAGGGGGCGAGGCCGGTGACGTCCTGGCCGGCCAGCTCCACCGTGCCGGAGGTGGGGCTCTCGAAGCCCGCGATCATGCGCAGGACGGTCGTCTTGCCGGAGCCGGACGGGCCGAGCATCGAGAAGAACTCCCCGTCGGATATCTCCAGGTCGACCCCGGCCACGGCGGTGGTGCCGCCGAACTCCTTCCGCAGGCCCTGCAGCCGGATCGCGCTGCCCTCCATGGACGGGAACCTTTCTGGAGCGGTCTTCCGTTCTAACCTTGAGCCGTAAAGATATGAATTCATAGTTCAAACCTCAAGCCCCTCTTAAGGTAAAGGTTGAGTCAACGCACAAGGTGGTGGCCGTGAAGCAGAACAGGGACGGCGCCGCCCGGAGAGCCGTGTTCGCTCCGGTGGACACCCGGGCGCGCGTCGAGACGGTCGTCCGCCGGCTCGGTGACGCCATAGAGCTCGGGCTGCTCGCCGACGGGGAGCAGCTGCCCGGGGAGGCGGAGCTGGCCGGGCAGCTCGGCGTGTCCACCGTGACCCTGCGGGAGGCGCTGATGGCGCTGCGGCAGCAGGGGCTGGTCACCACCCGGCGGGGGCGCGGCGGCGGCAGCTTCGTCTCGCTGCCCGCGGACCCGGCCGCGGAGCGGATCAGGCAGCGGCTGGCCGGCTGGAGCACGGAGGAGCTGCGCGACCTCGGCGACCACTGGGCGGCCGTCTCCGGCGCCGCCGCCCGGCTCGCGGCGGAGCGCACCGAACCGGACGACCTCCAGCACCTGCGGCGCACCCTGGAGGAGTTCGCGGCGGCCGGGGACTCGGCGGCGCGCAGTCGCGTCTACGGCCGGTTCCACGTGGAGCTGGCCGCCGCCGCACAGTCGGCCCGGCTCACCCGGGAGCAGATCGCGCTCCAGACGGAGGTCGGGGCACTGCTGTGTCTGGTCCTCGGGGACGACGCCTGGCGCGAGGAGGTGGCCGCCCGCCACCGCACCCTCGTCCGCGCCGTGCAGGACGGGGCCCGGGACGCGGCCAGGGAGCTGGCCGAGATGTGCGTCCAGGAATCGACGGCACGGCTCATCGCGCTACGGGTGACTCTGTAGGCCCTGCCGCCGTACCGGGGCCTGTCGCCGTACTGCCGCCTGTCCCGCGCGACCGCGAGGGCCGCCGGACGGCAGGAACGAGCCCCGGCGCCGTCGGTGACCTGAACACCGACGGAGCCGGGGCCTGCGCGGCAGCCTCACGCCGGCAACTCGGGTACCACGCTGAGGTGGTTCGCCGTGCGCCGGGCGCGGCGCGGACGGCGGGCGGCCGGTGCCGGGCGACGGGCCTCGCGCAGCACCAGGGTCAGCCGGGAGTACCCCATGTCCTGCAGGGTCTTGGGGGTCTCCCCCACCACCCGGCAGTCCGTGCCCCAGCGCGGGTCGGGGTGGAGCAACGGCCGTACCGCCCCGTCGTGCTCCACGGCGTGCGGTCCGGCCGCGCGGATCCAGTGCGGCAGGCCGTCCCGGTAGGCGGCGTCCATGATCGGGTCCTGGGCGATGTCCCGACGGATGGACTGCAGCCCGTGGTCGTGCCCGTGCCGCTCCACGGCCGCGGCGAAGTGCGCGAGCATGGGCAGGCACCAGTTCGACTCGTGCTCGCCGAGGATCGTGCCCGCGTCCGGATGGAACAGCACGAAGCGCAGGAAGTTGTCGCAGGGCATGGCCGTCGGATGGGATGCCACCCCGCTGAACAGTGTCCTGAAGGCGCTGTTGGCGAGCACCACGTCCCAGCGGTGGTCGAAGACGACGGACGGGAAGGGGACGGCCTCAAGGAGCGTGGCATAGTCCTGCAGATACGCCCGTGCTTCCGGACTCTCGGGGAGGGACCGCGGCTGCGACCGCTGCCCTCCTGCCTGAAACGCCATCGGGAGGTCACCCCTCTTGCCCTTGCGGCCTTCACGTGGCGCCTTGATCCTGCTGCCCCGCATCCGGCGTGTCAACTATCGTGGCATTTGGCGTCCGTTGACGGCTGAATCTCGCCACAGTTGTGGCGAGACCTGGATGTCAGTTCGAGGGAACGGCTACTCTCCGGTTGGTTCCGGGCAAGCCAGAACAACGACCTGAGCGAGACGTAGGAGACCTGTCGGTGACGGATGGCTTCGAGGTGCCGGGAGCCCCGGCGCCGGGTCTGCTGCCGGCCGTCGTGGGCCGTGTCGCCGCCCTCGCCGACCGGCTGGGCGTGCCGCACGAGCGGATCTTCGACGTCGCGCGACTGTCGGTCGAGTCCGGCGTCCCGGAGCCGGTGGTGAAGGCCCTGCTGAGCGGAGTGCCCGCCGGGGAGCCGGACCTGCAGGCGCGTTTCCTGCAGCGACTGGACCTGCTGCGCCGCACCCGGCTCAAACCCAACGGGCGCAAGTACACCCAGCAGGAGATCGCCGACGGCGCGGGCATGTCGCGGCAGCAGGCGGGTGCCCTCATCAATGGCGACCGGCGCCCCACCATGGAGCACTGCGACGCCATTCAGCGTTTCTTCGGCGTGCATGCCGGGTTCCTCACCGCCGAGGACCCGGAGGCGCTCGCGAACGTCCTCCAGCGCTCCGAGCAGGAGCTCCTCCAGCAGCTCGCGGACCGCGAGCGCGCGGCGGCCGAGGCCGCCGACGACCCGCTGGAGCGGCTGTTGCAGGACCACGGCGTCCGCGGCATCGCCTGGCGGGCGGCCCAGCTGCCCACCGACCAGCACCGCGACAAGGTCGCCGAGTGGCTGGACATGCTCCTGGAGAGCGTCAAGCGGCCCGAGTCGTGATCCTGGAGAGAACCGTGGGCATCGGTAGGGAAATGCGCCGCCTGTGCGGCGAGTTGGTCGCGGAGCTGTCGCTCCCGGCGCCGGCGGAACCCGCCGACCTGTACGCCGCGCTGTGCGACGGCATGAGCAGACGCCGCGGCCGTCCCGTCCAGTTCCGCACGGCCCCCTTCCCACCGGGCACGGCCAGCGGCCTCTGGCTCGACATGGCCGACCAGGACCTCGTCGTCATCGAGGAACGCACGGCCCCCGACCACCAGTTGGTGATCCTCGGCCACGAGCTGTGGCACATGAACGCCGGGCACCACGGCCACCATGTGGAGGGCGCCGCGGTCGCCGCGCGGCTGCTGAGCGACACGGCGGATCTGCGGGCCACCGTGCACAAGGTCGCCGCGCGTACGCACTTCGACCTGGCCGACGAGAAGGACGCCGAGAGCTTCGGGCTGCTGCTGGCGAGCAAGTGCCGTACCTGGCTGGTCGGTTCGTCCCTGCGCGGGCCCGTCAAACGGGACGACCTGGCGGGGCGGATCGAGGCGTCGCTCGGTTACCGCGGACCGCGCGGCTGAGGGCGCGGACGCCGATTCCATGGATGGTTCCAGCTATTACGTTCCGGCCGCGGCGATGGGCCTGGCCCTCACCTTCAAGGCGCCCGCACTGGCCCGTTCGTGGCGCGATCCGCTGCTCAGGTCGGTGTGCGCGCTGATGGCGCTGGCCGGCCTGGTGTTCTTCTTCGCCGCGCCCCCGACCATCGCGAAGGTCAACGACCTCACCGGCGTCACCAATGTCTCGGCACCCCTGGTGTACTGCCTGCTGAGCGCGTTCAGCGCGTCCTGCCTGGTCCTCGTCGTCAACTGGCGCGGCGGCCAGCCCGAGGAGACCCGGCGCACCACCCGGAGGATCATCATCGGGTACGGGGTGGTCATCGTCGCCCTGGTGACGCTGTTCGCGCTCGGCGACGCCCCGGTGGAGCGGCTGGTCGACTTCGACACGTACTACGCGCGCACCCCGTACATACGCGAGATGATCGTGCTGTACCTGCTGGCGCTCACCGTGGCGGGCGTCGCGATGAACTTCATGTGCGGGCGCTGGGCCCTGCAGGTGCGCGGCTGGCTGCGCGTCGGACTGCTGATCATCGTGACCGGCTATCTGTTCAACCTGGCCTATCTGACGACCAAGTTCACCGCCGTCGTCGCCCGCTGGTACGGCCACGACCTGGACTATCTCAGCAGTGACGCGGCGCCGGTGCTGGCGTCCGCGGGGGCGCAGATCAGCGCGGTCGGCTTCTGTCTTCCGCTGGCCTGCCGGCGCGTCGGGGACAGCTGGAGCACCTGGGCCACCTACCGCCGGCTCGGGCCGCTGTGGCGCGAGCTGCGACCGGTGTCCGCGCACGCGGACCACGGGGTGCGCATCTCCTGGTGGTCGCCGGTCGAACTCCAGGTCACCCAGCGGGAGTCCGACATCCACGACGGCATGCTGGGTCTGTACCCCTACTTCGACTCCGAGGTGCGCTCCCGCGCCTACGACGCCGCCCTGGCGGCCGGCTCCGACCCCGTCCACGCGCAGGCCGAGGCCGACGCGGCGATGGTGGCGGCGGCCGTGCGGGCGAGGGCCGCCGATCCGGAGGGCAGGGTGATCAGCTCGGCGGGGACGGACAGCGCCCCCGCCGCATCCCTGGAGGTCCCCCGTGACCTCGTGCGGATGTCGATCGCCCTGCTCCAGTCACCCGTCGTCGCGGCCGCCCGGGGGCCGGCCGGGACCAGGCCAGGAAGCGACTTCCATGAGCGAACCCGCTAGCACCTCCCCGGACGCGAGACCGCGTCGTGCCGTCGTGATCGGCGGTGGCATGGCCGGCATGCTGGCCGCCGCGGCCCTGCGCGCCCACGCCGACGTCACCGTCGTCGAGCGGGATGTGCTGCCCGAGGGTCCCGAACCGCGCAAGGGGCTCCCACAGGCCCGGCATGTGCACGTGATCTGGTCCGGCGGCGCCCGCGCGATGGAACAGCTGCTGCCGGGGGTGACCGAGGCGTGGCTCGCGGCGGGCGCCCGGCGGGTGCCGCTGCCCACGGGACTCGTGTCGCTGCAGCCGCGGGGCTGGTTCCGGCGCTGGCCCGAGATGCAGTTCATGATCGCGTGCAGCCGCGATCTGCTCGACTGGGTGGTGCGCGAGCGCGTCACCGGGAGCGAGCGGGTGACGGTGCTGCAGCGGACCGAACTGCTGTCCCTGGAAGGCGACGCGTCGCGGGTGACGGGCGTGCGGGTGCGTGCGGCCGACGGCGAGGAGCGGGTGCTGGCGGCCGACCTCGTCGTGGACGCCTCGGGACGCGGTTCGCGCGCGGCGGCCTGGCTGAAGGAACTGGGCGTGCCGGCGGCGCCGCTGGAGGAGGTGGACTCGGGGCTCGTCTACTCCAGCCGGATCTTCCGGGCGCCCGCGGGCACGGAGGAGTTCCCGCTGGTCAACGTGCAGTCGGACGCGACGGTGCCGGTGCCGGGGCGTACCACGACCATCGAGCCGATCGAGGGTGGGCGGTGGCTGGTGACGCTGTCGGGCACACGCGGCGGCGAACCGCCCTCCAGCGCCGACGAGTTCGAGACGTTCGCCCGCGAGAGCGTGCGGCACCCGGTGGTGGGCGAGCTGATCGCGCACGCGGAGCCGCTGTCGGATCCGGTCGTCACCCGCAGCACGGTCAACCGCCGGCGGTTCTACGAGAAGGTCGACGGATGGCCCGAGGGGTTCGTGGTGATCGGGGATTCGGTGGCCACGTACAACCCGGTCTACGGGCACGGGCTCTCGGTCGCCGCGCAGGGTGCCGTGGCGCTGGGCGGGCTGGTGGCCCGGCACGGGCCGGCCGCGTCGGGGCTCGCGCGGCGGGTGCAGCGGGCGGTGGCCCGTCCGGTGGCGACGGCCTGGGAGTTCGCGACCAGCACGGACATCCACTACCCGGGCGCGATCGGCAAGGCACCGAGCCTTGCCAACCGCGTCCTCGGCGCGTACGTCAACCGGCTGATGCGCACCGCGACCGGCCGTCCGCTCGTCGCCAAGGCGTTCTTCGACGTGGTCACCCTGTCGAAGCCGATGAGCGAACTGGTCCGACCGGCGGTCGTCATCGCCGTCCTGCGCGGCCCCCGCCGCCCGCTCCTGACGGCGCCGCCGCTGACCGCGGACGAGTGGAAGGCGGTCACGGGATCGGCGGAAGGCCCGCAGGACAGCGGGGCCCGGGAGAGCGCGGCCTAGTGCCTGTCTCTCTCACCGCAGACTCCGCCGCCGACTCCGAGAGAAGGTCTGCGTCGTGCTGTGCGGGGCCAACACCGACCCCACCGACCTGATCGAGCCGCGCACCGGGCACTGACCAGCCAGACCGAAGTGGTCCCAAGGCCGGGGCGCTCACTTGAGTTCGATCACCAGGCCGAAGTCGTTGCCCTGGTGCCAGCCCGTGCTGATCTTCGGGCTGTGGTGGGTGTCGTCGGCCCAGCCGTAGAAGTGCGACCAGGTGACGTCGTCGCCGTACCAGTGGTCGTAGTCCGTCTCCGCGTACGCCTGGACGGCCTTGCCGTCGCGCTTGGTGTCCCACAGGTAGAAGGCACCAGAGGCGTACGACTCGCCGTTGACCTTCTTCGTGCACTCCATGTACTTGGCGGCGCCGCCGGTGATGTGGATCTCCTTCCAGCCGGAGCACTTGTTGGCCGCGGCCTCCACGTTCGCGGCGGACTGAGCCGACCGGGCGGACGGTGCGCCGGTCGCTGCCGGGGCGGCGGCGAGGCCACCCGCCAGGGCCAGTCCGGCGGCTACGAGGGCGATGCGCTTGCGTGACATCACAGTGGATCCCTTCCGTCGGCCGGCGGACGGTCCCCCGGTGGGTCCCTCATGGTCCGTCGGCACGACACCACCGTGCCCGGTCGCCCCGTCCCAACCCAGCGATCTTTGGGCGCATGACGCCCTTACGGGATCCCACCCCCTGTGACCTGCCGGGACGTCACCAAGGGTGGGGCGACGGCGGGACGGCTTCGCGGGATGTCCCTGCAGAACAGCAGAGCAGTCGGCGGCGGCGAACGCGGCGCCAGGCGGACGGTCGTGCGCAATTCCCTGCGCCGCACGGGACCCGCCGTCTACGATGCGCTGCCATGACCTGGCGACATTGATCCCGCAGCCATGCCTCCCGAGGGCCGCCTCGGATGCCCTGCTCCCGGCGTCCGAACTGTCCCTGCGGGAAGGCCTCATGACACTCTCACCTGCACGTGTGCCAGCCACCGGGGTCCGGCGGCTGACCGCGAAGCTGTACTGCTACGCGTTCCTGAACGACTTCGTCCTGCTCTACCCGGTGTACGCGCTGCTGTTCAGCGACACCGGTCTGCCGCTGTGGCAGATCTCCTCTCTCTTCGCCCTCTGGTCGATCACCGGCGTACTCCTGGAAATCCCTTCCGGCGCTTGGGCCGACACCCTCTCCCGTCGGCTGCTGCTGTGGCTCGGCCCGCTCCTCACCGCCGTCGCCTTCGCCCTGTGGGTGCTCGTCCCGTCGTACGGGGCCTTCGCCCTCGGCTTCGTCCTCTGGGGCGCCGGCGGAGCTCTCGGCTCTGGGGCGCTGGAGGCACTCGTGTACGACGAGTTGGGCCGACTCGGCGCCGCGGAGCGGTACGCCCGCGTCATGGGCCGGGTTCGTGCGGCCGGGCTGGTGGCCGTGATGGCGGCGATGGCGCTCGCCGGCCCGGTATTCGCCCTGGGCGGCTATCCGGCCGTCGGCGCGGCGAGCGCGCTGGCCTGCCTCCTGGCGGCGGCGACGGCGACCCGACTGCCGGAACACCGGGCGCCGGCCGCACGGGAGTGGCGACTGGGCCACGACGCTGCGGACCGGGCTCGCCGAGGCCCGAGCCAACCGGTCCGTACGCGGAGCCCTGCTGCTCGTCCCGGCCGTGGGCGCCGTATGGGGCGCGCTCGACGAGTACACCCCGCTCCTGGTACGGGGCACCGGCGTGCCCGACGAAGCCGTCCCCTATCTGCTCCTCCTCGTCTGGGCCGGGGCCACGACCGGTTGCCTCTCGGCCGGGGCGTGCGCACGCCTGGGCCGGGCCGGACTCGCCGGACTCCTCGCGGGCGCCGCGCTCGCCCTGGCCATCGGCGCAGCGCTGCGGACACCGGCCGGCCTCGTCCTCGTGGCCCTCGCCTTCGGTGGCTTCCAACTGGCCACGGTGCTGGCCGACGCCCGGCTCCAGGCGCGCATCGACGACGGACACCGGGCCACCCTCACCTCGGTGGCAAGCCTTGGCACCGACGTGGCGACGGTGGCGGTGTACGGCGCGTACGCGGCGGTCAGCTCGGCCACCACGCACAGCACCGCCTTCGTATGGGCCGCGCTGCCCTACCTGGTAACGGCCCTGCTGGTAGCGGCCGGTGGCCGTGCTTCAACCAGGTGATCGTCACGTGGCGCTGCGTTCGCTCGCCTCGCGTACGTCCCTGCCCGGCGCCCGGTTCCCGGACGTGCCGGGACGGCCGGCCCGCAGCAGCGCCCGCCAGTGGTCGCGGCTCCACTCCGCCGGGGGTGTGCCGCTGGTGAACTCCTCGACCAGGGCCAGGAAGCGCGGGGGGTCGGTGTGGAACGGGAAGTGGCCCGCGCCCTCGAAGATCTCCAGACGGCTGCCGGGCATCGCCTCGTGCGCCCGGTGGGCGTGCCGCACGGGCACCACACCGTCCCGGTCGCCCCAGATCAGCAGGGTGGGCATGCCCTCGGTCAGATAGCAGCGGTCGAGCATGGTGACCGCCTGGCCGCGCCAGTCGACCACGGCCCGCAGCGTGCGGATGAAGGCGCTGCGGGACGTCGCGTCCGGCAGCGCGTCCACCAGGGTCAGCAACTCCGCCGCGTCCTGGCCGAGATCGGTGTCGAGCAGCCGCATCAGGTGCGCGAACAGGCCGAGGTTGAGCCGCATACCGGGCAGGCGGAGCGTGGAGAGCATCAACTGCGCTCCGGGCAGGGAGGCGGCGCGCAGCACCGGGTTGACCTCCCGCCCCACTCCCCCCGCGCTGACCAGAATCAGCCGCTCGGTGCGTTCGGGGAACTGGTAGGCGAACTGCATGGCGACGCCGCCGCCCAGCGAGTGCCCCACCAGGGTCGCCGACTCGATGCCAAGGGCGGTGAGCAGATCGCGTATCCCGTTCGCGTACGCGGCCACGGAGTAGTCGGCGCGCGGTTTGTCGGAGGCTCCGTGGCCGAGCAGGTCCGGCGCGAGCACGGTGTGGGTACGGGCGAGGTCGGGAATCAGCTCCGCCCAGGTCGCCGAGGAGTCGCCGATGCCGTGGACGAGGACGAGCGCCGGGCCCTGGCCGACCAGACGATAGGCGCGCCGGTAACCGTGCACGATCCGGTGGCGCGTGCGCAGTTCGCCCTCGCCCACGGGGCGCAGCCCGGGGGCGGCGCGCCGCGAGCGGCCGCCCGGGACGTCCTCCACCGCCCACCTCCCTTCCGCCCGTCGCCGCGAAGGCGCGTGAAAGCCCTTGCTCCCCAGCGTAGGGGGCGTGTTCCCCGCTGGATTTCGGCCATGTTTCGCCTCGGCTAAGCGGGCGAACCCGCAGGGAGGCGAACCGGATTGTCAGTGGCGGACGGCAAGCTTGGGAGGTGCGCCCGAGGTGCGCGCGGCGGACGTCCGCGTACCGCCGGCGCGTGCCGTGCACGAACCGCCGCGCGACGCCCCGTCGAACGGCCGAAACCGGGGAGAGCCGACCGATGCCGACCGCCGTCCTGACCGACCGCCAGCGCGCCGCCGTGCAGGCCTATCTGCGTCTCCTGCACACCGTACGAGCCGCCTTCGACGGCCCGCCGGACGCGCACCGATCACCCGTGGTCCCGACCGCCGCGCTGGCCGAGGCGGACCGGGCCCTGGCGGAGGCGGGGCTCACGGGCACCGAGGAGGGGTTCTTCCGTCTGCTCGGCGACTGGTGCCCCCGATGACCCGGTGGACGACTCAGAAGTGGTGCACGACGACGGCCGTCGCGAGCAGGCCCCCGCGTACGGTCCAGCGACCGTCGAAGGCCTCGACGCGGCGGCCGTCGACCAGCGGACCCGGCACCAGGAGCCGTGCCCGGAAGCCGCCGGAGGCGTCCGGGGCGGCCCGGGAGCCGGACGGCTGCGATGCGGCCCCGGAGTCCGGCGAATCCGACGAGTCCGGGGCCCCGAGGGCGGTGCCCGGGTCGATCGCCACGTCGGCCTCGAGAAAGTCGAGCCACTTGCCGGTCAGGGGGAACCACGCCTTGTAGACCGACTCCTTGGCGCTGAACAGCAGCCGGTCCCAGTGGACGGAAGGACGGCTGTGGGCAAGACCCCGCAGCCGGGTCCGCTCGGTGGGCAGGGCCACCGCGTCCAGTACGCCGTCCGGCAGCCGGTCGTGGGGTTCGGCGTCGATGCCGAGCGAGGCTAGTTCGCCGGCCCGGACCAGTGCGGCGGCACAGTAGCCGTCGCAGTGCGTCATGCTGCCGATCAGCCCGTCCGGCCACCGCGGTGCGCCGCGCTCGCCGGGCAGGACCGGCTGCGGCGGGACTCCGAGCTTCTCCATGGCGTGCCGTGCGCAGGCCCGTACGGCGGTGAACTCCCGGCGCCGCTTGTCCACCGCCCGCGCTATGACCGCTTCTTCCTCGGGGTAGAGGCGGACGCCCTCACCGAGCGCGTCACGGCCGTGCGCCTCCACGACCGCGACCGGCCCCGGAAGCAGCTCCTCGATCACCTGCGTGGTCCTCCATCGGCAGAATGCGCCGCAGCTCCCCGGGCGGCTGCGGGCGCGGGCCCCATTCCCGGGGGTAGCCCAGGGACACCTCTTCGAAGCGGACGCCCTCGTGGTGGGTGGTCCGTGGGATGTGCAGGTGGCCGTAGACCATGCACGCCACCGGGAAGCGGCGGTGCCAGTCGGCGGTCAGGCGGGTACCGCACCACATGGCGAACTCGGGGTGGCGCAGGATGTCCGTCGGGTGCCGGTGAAGCGGGTAGTGGTTCACCAGCACCACGGGGAGATCGCCGGGGATCTCCGTCAGCCTGCGTTCGGTTTCGGCCACCCGGGCCCGGCACCACGCCTCGCGGCTGGGATAGGGGTCGGAATGCAGCAGGTGCTCGTCGGTGCACACGATCCGGGTGCTGTGCGCGTGGGCGAGCCCCTCCTCCTTGGTCGTGCATCCCGGCGGCAGGAACGAGTAGTCGTAGAGGAGGAACAGCGGGGCGACGACCGCCGGACCGCCCGTGCCCTGCCAGACCGGGTAGGGGTCCTCGGGTGTCGTCACGCCCAGCTCCCGGCACACGGCCACCAGGTGCTCGTACCGCTCGACGCCCCGCAGCGTGACGGTGTCCTTCTGGTGGGTCCACAGCTCGTGGTTGCCCGGTGCCCAGATCACCCTGCGGAAGCGGCCGGCGAGCAGCTCCAGGGCCCAGCGGATGTCGGCGACGGTCTCGGCCACGTCACCGGCCACCAGCAGCCAGTCCTCGTCCGACGTGGGCCGCATGTGCTCGACGAGGGAGCGGTTCTCGGCGTACCCGACGTGCAGGTCGCTGATGGCGAGCAGGCGTCCACGGCCGTCCGTCGACTCCACTCTCGCCCCTTTCGAGATCCGAATTGGCTCCACAAGACCACATCGGGCCGCGGACGGACAAGAGCGACCCGCGGCAGGTTCCCGGCCGTGACCGAAACAGCGTGCACCGGGTGCTCGGCCGTCCCGGAACACACCCCTCGCCGCCTGATCGAGAGCCGGGGAAAATCCGTAACACGCGCGTAGCGGTGGTGGCGCCCGGAAGGGCCTATGATCGCCCCAGCACATCCGTCGCGGACGCCGCAGAAGCGTACGCCGGTTCGGTGCACCTCCCTCTCCCCTGGCCGGGCACGGCCTGCTTCGCCCTGCCCGCACAACCGTGAAAGGCGGCCTGCATGGCCTCTCGCGTACGCGTCTGGCTCAACCGCACGTACGCGGAGAACGTGTTCTTCATGGATCAGCTGCGGAGAAATCCCAGCGACCGGGCCGTCGAGATCCACGCCACGCACGGTGACCCCGACTCGCCGGTCCTGGCCGCCGCGGACACCGCCGATCTGGAGCCGGAGGGCCTGTCCCCGGCCGCGTACGTGGAGTACGCCCTCGACCAGTGCGCACGGCGTGGCATCGATGTCTTCGTGCCCCGCCTGCACCAGTCGGCGATCGTGGCGCACCGCGCCGAGTTCGAAGCGGTGGGTACGGCGCTGCTGGCGCCGCCGCCGAAGGCCGTGGCCGTCTTCGAGGACAAGGTGATCGCCTACGAGGCCGTGCAGGCGATCGGTGTGCCCGTGCCGCCGTGGTTCCGGGCGCGGTCGGCGGACGAACTCGTCGCCGCGGTGGAGGAGTTGGAGGCCGACGGGCACAAGGCGTGCTTCAAGCCGGCGTCCGGTGCGGGCGGGGTGGGCTTCCGGGTCGTCACGCGCGCCCCCTTCTCGCTCGTGCACCTCACCGGCTTCCCCAGCCCCTACGTGCCGCTGGACCTGGTCGTGGAGACGCTGCAGCAGGCCGACGAGCCGGTCGACTGGCTGGTGATGCCGCGCCTGGAGCAGCCGGAGGTGTCGGTGGACTGCCTCACCGGGCCGGACAACCGGGTGCGGCTGGCCATCGGCCGCACCAAGAACGGCCGTCGGCGCGGCTTCACGCAGCACGAGCAGTGGCTGGAGCCGGCGCGGCGGATCGCGGAGGGGTTCGGGCTGCACTACCTGTCCAACATCCAGTTCCGGATGTTCGGCGAGCGGCCCGTGCTCATGGATGTCAACACACGCCCGGCCGGCGGCTTGCACCAGCTGTCCCTGTGCGGGGTCAACGCACCTTGGGCGGCTGTGCAGTTGGCGCTCGGGGAGGATCCCGGGGAGATCACGCCGCCGTTCCTGGGGCAGGACTACACGGTGGTGTCGGGGCCGCGACCGCTTCGACCGGTGTCGCTGCCGCAACAGCGGGTCGAGCAGGCGGAGCCGTTGCTGCCGACGGTTCCTGCGCCCGTCGAGACGGTCGAAGCAGCGGCGGAGGCACTGCCGCTGTAGGTTCGTCGGCCGTGTGCGGGGCTCGGTCGCGTGACTCCTCCCCCGGCTGAAGCCGGGGGCTTCTCGCTATGCCGGGTTGGCGTCGCGACGGACCAGCCCGGCCCGTAGAACGTTCAGAGCACCC